>NZ_JBWKEC010000052.1:0-34457 GCF_056435645.1 Amycolatopsis sp. NPDC043889 | reverse complement strand
CTGGACCTTCGCAAGCCCAAGTTTCCCTTACAGGACAGGCACTTCCTCCATTTCACGACCAGATCTACATCACACTGCGTGAAAGACGCAGGCTAGCTGGTGGTCTTCGGCGTGGTCCAGCGGTCGATGGCATCGCTAAGCATTGCAAGATCGGAGTCGAGACCTTGCGCGAACCGGGTGAGCGAGGTGATCACACGAGGGATCGCGGGTTGGGTCAGCATGCTGTCGTCCAACTTGAACCGGTGGATTTGGCCGGCGCCGACCTCCTCGAAATTCTCCATGGTGCCGTCGGCGCTACGTCGCTCGTCCCGGATGGTGTCGATCAAGCAGTACCGGGAGAGCGTCCGGTGGGCCTCGAAGCCGCGATCAAGGTTGAAGAGGTCGAGCCGGATTGCCTGGGGCAGGAACACGCCGCCATCCGCGTGTCGGTCGGGGAACGCCTGCGCCATCAGCCGTAGCACGAGATAGGTGATGACCTCGTTGTCGGACAACGCGTCTATCCAGCCGTTAAGGAAAAACTCGACAGGGATAGTGACTACCCGCCGCCTGGCTTTTCCTCTGCCGAGGTTAGGCCGGGCGTAGTAGGTGGTGCCGTTCCCCTGGCCGTTGTTCGTGCCCTCGTCGAGCAGCGCGAATCCCTCGTAGCGGCCGTGAACACGCACGGGCTCGATTTCCACCCGGCCGCAGGCGGCGAGGCGATCGAGCGCGCGCTTGATCTGCCGCTCCCGATTGGCCTTCGCCGTACGGGGGTGGGTTCGCCTCTTCGTCGAGTCGACGGTCGGCAAGGCTGTGAACTCCACCCAGGTCGACATAAGCGGATTGTCGTTGTAGCTGATGGGAAGGCGAGTGCGGGAATACTTGGTTTGCGGTGAGCGCACCTGCTGCTCGAACAGCGCGAGCAGGAGCACCTGTAGTGCGGCGCTCTTGGAGGCGCTCACACGCTGGATCCGGGTTGGGCCTGGGTGATCCTTAGTGACCCGCAAGAGTCCGAATCTGACGGCAATCTGCAACACCGATTCGGCCTTCGGGGTCGGCTGCCAGACTCGCCGGCGCGCGTTCTGGGCGGTTTCGGCCACCCCTGAGTCGAGCAGCTCTTGCAAGCGTGCGATTCGCCGTTCGAGCCTGGCCTTGGCTGGTCGGCCGGAAGTATCAATGCTCGACGCCGGTGTTTCCATGATCATCCAGAAAAGTTTTGACGTGTAGACAGATACCGATTGACCGCGCCAGAGAGTGGCTTAGTCGTCGACAGTGTCCTCTGCAGAGCAGTCTATCCGTAAAAGCTGGTGAGATGACAGACCGCGGATCTGCACCGCATCGTGGAGGGGCAGGCGCACGTGCCTGCGAGGCGCGAAGCGTGTGAGGGCCAGAAAATGTTGATCTTATTGATCGTGTGGGTTGTGTTCGTTATCGCCACAGCCGTGACCGCGGCCGGTGTCGCGCTGTTCCAGCCCGATCGGGACCGGCGCAAAGACGCACTCCAGGTCCTCCGCACCGTGCTCGGCACCGGTACGGCCATGGGCGGTGTTGCCGCGTTCCTGATCAAGCTGCATCAGACTGGTCTTGCATGATCCAGCTAAGATCCCGCCAGCATTGACGACACCCGAACCTTTCTCCCGTGACAAGCTCGGCGCGTGCGCCAGCGCGAGACGCAGCACGACCACGGCGCCCAAGACCGCGATGGCTAAGACGCCGAGGAACACCAACGCGGTTACTGCCATGAGGTGACTTCCCCGTCGGAATCGCCGTTGTCGGCGTCCGGGGTAGGAGCTGCTGGCGTCGACGCTGGGCCTGCTCCAGTGGCTGGACTGGGCTTGTCGGTGGCGGGCTCCTCGCGGACCCAGCCGTTGTCGTCGGCCGCGGACGGACTGCAGGTATGCGGCGATCGCGGCGGCGTCTGTCCGGTTCGCCCACTGCGTCCGGATCGCGGCCACCTCCTCATGGCGCCCCTGCTCCAGATAGCACCTTGGTTCAGGGCTCAGTCACGATGTGCTACCTGCATGCCGCACACCCCGAACGGGCCGCCGTGCTACCACGCTGAGGTCATGCTCCCGGAGGCTGCGGTCGGTGCGCGATCTCCTGGAACTCCATCTCGCTGGCTGCGAGCACCGGCTGCCAGACCTCTGGCGGCTGCGCCGTCTCCACCTTGAAGCCCCCGATGAGTAGCCGAAGAATGGCCTCCAGCGATACCCGTGACGTGGGGAAATGTACTCGGGCCAAGGTCGCTCCGGGTTTCAGCACCCCGGGTTCGTTCAGGTCCGCGTGGATGTTGATGTGGGCGTGAGGGTGCCCGCTGTCGTCGTCGCGTAGGTAGTCGTATCGGAAGATCTCACCCAGGCCACCGTCATCGTCGTCGAACTGGTTGATTTGGTACTGCACCGACGACTGCTCGATCTTGAGCCGCATCTCCTTGCCGACGTGGGGTGTCAGGTGAAGTGAGTACGCGACCCTTAGCCACCGGCCGTCGCGCAGCCGCACCGGAGACGTGGGGCCACCGTTGCCGCCGAGTACTCGGCGGGTCGGATCGCGGAGGCCCGCGAGGTTGACGAACTCGTTGTCGGCAATCACGGTCAAGCTCAGCAGCAGCTGCATGAGATCGCGGAAAGCGTCGAACGACTTCGGCGTGCCGGCCATGTACTCCCGGGTGAGCTGCCGGGCTCGCGCGCTGTACTTGGCGGCGTCCGGGGTCACTCGGCAGCAGCAGACTGCAGCGAGTCCGATGGGTCGAGAAGGTCGGCCAGCACCAGCGCGTCGCCGACGCGTCCCGCGTCCGAGAGCTTCCCGGCGCGGTAGGCGCGCACGACATCAGCCGCGGATCGGCCCAGGCGGGCACGCGTGACGCGGTCGATGTTCGCGATGATCTGCTCGCGCGTCAGCTCGACTGTGGTCGCGGACATCTCGCACCTCGTCTCTCCAGACAGCAGCCGCTGTCGTGCTCCAGGATATCGGGTGGTACGACAATTTCCGAGAGAACGCCGACGCGGCGCCTCTATCCTGGCTCGGCGAAGGTGGCGACAGCTCAAAAACATGGCGACCGAGGACGCCCGACTCGGTGGAGTTGGCGAGGAGGCCCCAGCGGCTGGAGCCGGGACACTGCGGGAGCCCCCTCCCGGGGCTTGCGAACTTCACCTCACGTGAAGGGGCGTGGGCGCCAGCCCTCGGGCACGTGGGGCAACAAGTTCGACCTGCTGCTCGAAGTGCGGGTAGCCGAGGCTGAAAGCTTCCGGCAGGCGATCGGGGCCTGGCTGGTGTCAGCGCCACGGACGCGACCAGATGTGTCGGGGTAGCGTGTAGAAACTCACAGAGTAAGCAGCATCGGGTGTCGAACTGTCGCGAGGTATACATGGGCATGGCGTTGCCAGGTGGGGCCGCAGACAAGCTTGGCAACGGTTACGAACGCCGATTCACAGTGTTAGCTATGCTCGACATCCTCATGGGCGATGCCACCACGCTTCGGGTGGAAGTGCCTGGTGACGCTGGCGCAGGCGCCGAATTCCGGCTGCGCCACCGGTCGGAGACAAGGTGGACCCAGTCGAAACGCCAGCGCAGTACGGGCGTATGGACACTGTCCGCGATCCTTAACGAAAATTTCCTACGAGACTGGCTCCCGAAGCTGCGAAACGGTGACATCTGCACATTCTCCTCGACCACGAGCGCAGACGACCTACGGCAACTGTGTGCCTGCGCTCGCGATGCGATCAACCTCGAGGAGTTCGAGGCTCAGTTCCTGGCGTCCGGCCGCCGAAAAAACTTCGAGCTGCTGGGTGCTGCATGGGGCGTAGACAACGCCGATACCTATCAATTTCTGGCGCAAATCCGTGTCGTGACCATCGATGATGAGCATCTCGATGACCTCATCGAGACCAAGCTCAAGCTGCTGGCCACAGGCAATCCGCGTGTGGCGCGGCGCATACTGTTGCAATATGCTGACGAAGTTATTCATCGAGAAATAGTTGCTGAAGATATTTGGGATTTTCTGTATGATAACGAAATCGAACAGCGCACCGCGATAACATCCCCATCAGCGGGTGCTGCGACACCAGAGGCACGACTCCTTGCAGAACGTCTTGATCGGCTACCCGTCTCCACGCGCGGTCGCCTAAATCAAGCGGTGAACGAAGACGGGGCCAGCGCCCGCCGCCTCATCCGCATTCTGGCGGACGAGCCGACACCGCGGAGTATCCTCGAACAGTGGAGCGAGCGCCTGCCTGACTGGCTCGCACATGCCGGGTGGGACACCCAAATCGCCGCTGCTGAACTTTCCGGTGCCTACGGATTACCGCACTTGCAGATCGCCCTGTTCACCGCTCTCGCCGATCAGGAATGCCCGCCTCGTGAACTCTGGGTGGCCCGCGCCGCTTTCGCCGAGGTACTGGATGACCAACCGGCGCCCTCCCTTAACGCGCGATTGTCAAACACTGGACCGCTGGAACATCCTTTCGCGCGTGCTGTCGCTGCGATGCTGGACGCACGCCTCGAGGACGCTCGCCAGCAACTTGAGGGCTGGCGCCCGGAAGACCCCGCCGACCACGCCGTCAAGGCGGTGATGTCCATCCAACTCGCGCTGGGAAATCCTAGTAATGACAGTGTCGAGCCAGGCTTCGTCGCACAGGCTCTGATGGTGTCAAGCCACCTTCTGGACGAAGGATGGTACCCGGCGGTTGCACTGTGGCGCTCCAGGCAGCTGACCATGCTCGCTCGGCAACGCGGGACGAAGATCTTGTTCGGCGATCTTCGGGAGGCGCAGGAGATCGCTCTCCGAGTACGGCAAGATCGACGAGCCTGCCGCAGCGACAGCGCCAGCGCAGCCGCTGCGGCATGTGAAGCGGCAGCGATGCGCGGCGACCTCGACGCCGTGCTCCGCATCGGTCTTCCGGTCGAGCACGGCGGTGACGCGACCGAGGTGGAGTCTCAGAACTCGGACGTCGCTATCCAGGTCGCGATGGCGGCGGTCCAGCGTCAGCGGTTCGACATCGCCGAGTTAGCGATCTCCAATGTCACCTCACCGTTTCACCGGAAGCTCATCGGGGCCCTGCGCGCCCAAGCTCAGAACGAGAACAGTGCACCTCGCTGGCGCGAAGCCATCAACCTGGCCGGTGACAATAGTTTCCACCTGAGCCAGGCGCTGAATGGTCTGGCGCGTACCGGCGCGACGGAACTTCCACGGCTAGACGAATTACGGGCGACACAGCCGGACATGGCTGCTGAGATCCAGGCGACCGCCGAGATTCACGCCGGTAACTATAGCCGGTCTATTGCCGCGCTACGGGCTCGGCGTCGCGAATCCATCACCGCGGCCATGACGCTCGCCGAGGCGTACCGGTCTACGGGCGACATCGACTCGGCCGCGCGAACATTGCTCGACGCAGCGGAAGACTTCAGCGACCCGTACCTGCAGCTCCAAGCAGCGATCATGCACGCACGCGCCGGTCAAAGTGAGCAAGCCAGAGAAATCGTCACCGCATTGATCCATGACCGCGATCCCGATTGGCCCGAGTTTACCGACGTCTTGAAGTTCGCCGCCCAGCTTGCGCTCGACGAACCCGATCTTGAACGCGCTATCAAATACTGTCGCCAGATCTTGCGTGAAGAACCAAGTGACAGTTCGACCAGGTGGTCACTGATCAACAGTCTTATTATTCTCGACAAGATGACAGAAGCATGGGACGTCCTACGTAATGCGCCAGAAGAATTACGCCCCGACTCGCCGGTGCAAGGCCAAATGTGGGTCAATCTGCATCGAAACTTCTCCGACCCTGCAACCCTGATCCGCGGAAGCTTGCGCATACTACGACTGCACCGAGATAATGAAGAGTTCAGCGCCTCGATCTTATTGTCAGTGATGATGCACAGCTCGTCGAACGAGCCAGTGCCAGCAGACCTCCTTGCGGAGTACCACCAGGAACTCGAACTGTTCTTCGAACGTTGGCCCGAAAGCCCCTTGCTGCGGCGGATACGGACCACTGACGACGAACTTCTCATCCAAGCTGTGACGGACGTAGTGCGGCCTACGCCCGAGCGCCTGACGGAGCGGCGTCGGCTCAGTCGAGAGTTCGTCCGAGGCGAGAAGCCTCTCATTGTTCTCGCGCAATATACGGGGCGAACCTACAGCGAGATACTGATACGACGTGGCCTGGGTGTTCTTCCTATGGTGCACCCCGATGCGCGCGAATCGGCGGTGTGCGAAGACACGGTTCGCGCCTCGGTGGACTTGGATGTAGCCATCGATGGGTCGGCTGTCGCCGTCCTGAGCGTCTTGCCTCATGAGGCATGGAGAGCTGCGTTGTCTGTGTTCCGTCGTGTACTCACCACGGAAGAACTTGCTCGAGATGCTAGGCAGTTCAAGGAAGACCTCCGTCGAACGCAAGGCGTTTTCTATTATAATGCTGATACCAAGGGGCCGGGAATTGCAGAACCGGGTGAGGAGGAGACCGCGATCGTCAAGCGTCGCCTTGCCTCCATGCAGGGCCTGCTCGGCACACTGTCACGCCGCCCTATTCATCCGGAGTCGTCCAGAGGTCTCCGGCAGGTAGCGGCACATGCTTCAGTCGTACACCTAGGTGCACTGGAGAAGATCGCAGTCTGGTGCGACGACGCTGCAGCCCGCCTTGTACTACGAGACTTAGGGGTTGCCACCTTCTCAACCATAGCTGTTCTCGAACGCCTCTTCGAGGATGGTGAGATCTCCTCCGTTAGCTACGAATCTATGCTTGACACCTTGATGCGCGAACGCATCGGAAACATCGATCCGGACCCAATTCGGCTCCAGCGAATAGCCGCAGAAGAGAATTGGCAAGCAGGTAGCGCGGCGAGTTGCTTAGCTCAACCACAAACGTGGGTGAACATAGAACGAACGGTCGAACTTGCCACCCAAATGCTGCGCATTTGCCACCGGGAGAGTCCCGATCATGTCGCCGCCTGGCTTCAGAATGCTGTGTTTGGAGCAGTAATGCGCTGTCCCAACACGCGAGCTGCGGTCGAGACAGGAGCCCTGCTTCTGGCGGGAAACCTGGTTGCGCTCCAGGCTCGTGGCGACCTTGCGCGGGACATGGTCCTCGCTACCCGGGCCGCGTTCACGGAGGGGCTACCTGTGGACAACCCGGCCGGCGTTGGCACCGACCCACTTCCTGCAGCAGCCAAACACATGCGCACTCTGCTTCTCGCTAACTCGGCGGTTGCCCCCGACCAAGTCTTCCCGTTTATCCTTGACTGCTTAAGTGCCCTCGAAGCCCACGACATTCAGGCAGCGACGGGGGCAATCCTCGCCGAGGATCGATGATCTCTGAAAGTCGAGTTCGACGCGCTCAGCAGCAAAGACCTCGGTGGCCACCTCAAACTGGAGACGTCACACTGCTGCGTGCTGCCCAGCGGCATACGCAAGTTCTCCCTTCCTTGGCGCCGATGGGGCTATCAAGCCTGCAGGCCGGCGGGACGAAGAGCGATCGTGTCGTCGTGTGTTCCGGCTGCGGCTCATCAGGTCATCTCAGCGACACGTTCTGCCCGAACTGCGGCGCCTACCTCGAATGGTCTGCCGTCACAGCCGATTCCGACAGCGGAACGGGCACAGCGAGCCTGCGCTAGGTCGGCGACGATCCGCCGTTTGTCGAGGCGTACTGGACTATCGGACCTGTTACCGGCCGGCTGAGTCGGCTGCCGACGAGCAGTCCGCGTGGAAGGGAAGTGGGGTTGGGGTCGTCCGACGGGCGGTGTCATGACAGGGTGTGGGCATGACCAGCAGCGTGACCCGGCTTCGTGACGGCGCCATCGGCGTCGGATACGAGGGGCAGGAGATCTCCGAGTTCATTGACGGTCTCGTGCAGCGTGGCGTGACGCGTCTGGTCGATGTCAGGTTGACCCCGATCTCGCGTAAGCGGGGATTCAGCAAGACGGCGCTACGTACTGCGCTGGCTGAGGCCGGAATCGAGTACGACCACCGTCGTGAGCTTGGGAACGTCAAGACGAATCGTGCCGGCTTCGCTGGTGACGAGACCGAGCTCAAGCAGGCGAAGGATCGGTACGTAGAGCTGCTGGAGAACGCCGAGGCTCAGGCCAGTCTGGATGAACTCGCTCGCCTGTCTGCTGGTGAACGTGTCGCCGTTCTGTGCTTCGAGGCTGATCAGCGGCGGTGTCATCGTGACGTCGTGCTGGCGGAGATCGCAGGCCGTCTACCTCGGAACTGACCGCGGGGGCCAGTAAACGCCGAGGACACTGAACGTCCGGGGATGCGCCGCGACGTTGCCGACGTAGAAGGCGACGTCGCGATCAGCTGAGCAGACCTCGTGCAGAAACCGCTGCTCGAGCCGCTGTGCGGCCTCGGCGTCGTTCATGCCGCCGAGGCGCAGGAGCTGGAACGCGACGAACTCCCAGTCGATGAATCCCTGCTTGTGGCTGTTGCAATCGCGCTCTTCGCACTCGTAGTGGTAGGTGCCGGCGAACCGCGGTGCCCGTAGCGGCGTCCGGTCCTCGTCACCGAAGAGATCGAGTTGGCCGACGTAGGTGTCAATCTTGGCTTGCTGGGCCTTCGACCAGCCCTGATGTCGCGCTATCCGCAGCGCGGTGATCCTTTTCGGGCGGATGAGGGCCAGTGACTGTGTGCTCATGGTGGCGCCGCGAATGAGGCGGCACATCGTCGTCTGTTCGCTGATCGCCGGATCGATCCACGGGCGGCGGTGTGCCCACTTGGTCAGGTGCTTCCCCACCTTCAGGGTGGGCATCCGCGGTCGCCAGCTCTCCTGCCTGCTGTCCTGCCGGGCCGGTACCGCCTCGACCGACACGACGTCGTACTTCGCGAAGCTCGCATCGGGGCCGAGCTCGCGAAAGTTGATCGGGTAGAGGCGGATCCAGCCTGGACGGTGCGGGTCGAGGCTGAGCCCAGCCACGCAGACCGTTTCGCCGTACTTCTCGGAAGGGTTGGGCGCCGCCTTGACAGTGACCAGGACTTGCAACGTGACAGCCTGGTCACCCGCCGGTTTGGCGGTGGGTGTGTCGGGTGGCTGGCCGAACATCGGAAGCTGCGTCATCGGACCTCCCCGATCCGTCCATGTGAACTACCCAACGTAACTCCGGGCGTGGCACCGTGTGCGCGGCCAAAGGAGTGATCTGCCGAAATCAGTGTCGGTTTCGGTGTGGAGACGGTGATGGGGATCGTGTGGTCGCAGAGCCGTTTCATGGCCAGGCAGGTGACGCGTGCGATTCGACGAAGGTGCGAGCCTCGGCGTCTCCGAGGTCGACGATCAGCGTGGCGTCGGTGGCCGGGTAGCCATGGGCGGTGGCGGACTCGGCGTGCTGGGTCTCGTGGTGTACTTCCTGTTCTCACAGTTCGGCGGGGTATCACCGAGCGGACAAGGGTTGTCCGGCATCGACTCCGGCCGACAGATCGGACAACACCTCGCTCTCCTCGGAATGCCGCACCGGCGCCGACGCGAGCCGGAATCGTGCCTGCGCCATAGTCGCGGTGATCAACTCGATCCAGGACTACTGGACCGCGCAGTTCGCCCGATCCGGGCAGACCTATCGCAAGGCGACCACGAAGTTCTTCCGAGGCGGAGTCCGCACAGGCTGACGGCTGGACGACCAGCCTTCGAACCGTGCAAGCGAGTACGACCTGCCGGCTCAGCTCTTCACCGGTGAACTCGTAACAGTGGAACGACCGAGAGCGACTGATGGTCTACGCCCCTGTCAACGCCAACGGGATGCCCTCGCGCCCTGCTTGAATTATCCCTGGGAGAAAGCCGATGCAACCGAACTTCACGCGAGGTATCCGGCTAGCCTTTCCGGCTACTGAGTTTGACGTCGAAACCGAGGACTTCTCCACCCTTGAAGTGCGAGCTGGGCCCGATGGGACTTTTCACTACTTCTATGACAACAAGCATCATCGATTGATCAAAAGTTTCGTCATTGAGAACCGCCCACAGGTCGCCACCCTCTGCAGTGTCTTCCTCATCAAGAAGGAAGGTGGCTACTCGCCGAGGATCAAGTTCTGGAAGAAGGACAAGACGAAGGCGAACAAGTCGCCAGTGGAAGTAGAAGTCGCCGACGACGAGAGTGTGAGGTACGTCAAGGCGCTAGTCGACACCTCCGATGCTTACAAGAACTTCTGGAAGCTTATCGACTTTCTGCAAAGTTTCCAAGGAATTGAGCTGCCAGCTAACGATTTCAAGGTGGTGAGCGCAGACAGCGTTCAGCTTGCCGAGCAACTTCAGGATGTCGACCGCGCCACCGTGCTCGAAGCCGTCCGTACGGTTTTGGGCAGCTCGCTCACGCAGGCGGACATTCATCTCATTACCAACCGCAAAGCCCAGCTTGAGTACTTTCCTCGACTGCTCCACGATGAAGCATTCTTCGAGCAAGAACGTGGCGCACTCGGTCGCGACGGCAAAGAAGCTCTTTGGGAACAGTTCTTTGAGAGGAACCCATGGATCTTCGGGTACGGCCTTAATCTCGTCGCCTGTCAGTCGTTCGACGATGGCAAGCTGGAACGCTATGCCACCGGCGGAAGCCTATTCCATGGTGCCGCGAAACGCAGTGACGCCGTGCTTCGGTCCCGAGGTCTCGTCAGCAGTCTGCTGTTCTGTGAGATCAAGACGCACGCTACGCCGCTGTTGGAGAGCAAGCCGTATCGCAAGCCAGACGTCTATCAGGCGTCCCAGGAATTAACGGGCGCAGTGTCTCAAGTGCAGAAGACCGCGGACAAGGCACTGCGCGGGATCCTCGAGTACGTACGGCGGCACTACGAGAGGGACGGCACGCCGACAGACATCGAGTACTCGACAGTGCGTCCCAAGCAGGTCGTCGTCATTGGCGACATGCGGCAGTTCGAGCAGGCTGGCCAGGTCAACCCGCAGCGACTCTCGTCCTTCGAGTTTTACCGTCGGGCAATCACAGATGTTGAGATTATTACGTTCGATGAGCTCTACGAGAGGGCCAAGTTCATCGTGGCGGACCAGTGATGACCAATTCAAGCTGCGTAGTTCGGCTTCAGCGTTTGACGAGCGGCTCGGCTTTGCCGACGTCGATCACTTTGATCATTCCGGTCGCCGAGTCGCCGCCATCGCGGCGTGCTTGTGGCGACGTGAAAGCCTGCTGGCCAGATAGGTCATGTAGCCGATGAGCACGACCAGGCCCGAGATGAAAAGGAACGCTAGTGAGCGGATGTAGCCGGTGAAGCCTGTCGGTCCATCTCTCATAGCCAGGATCGGCAGGACAACCCCGACGATCGTGGGATAGAGCAGGACACAAATGCCGATCCAGAGCTGTTTGTCCGGTCGAACGATCTTGTCGCGTTGCTCTTGATGGCGCCGAGCCTCATTCTCGGCATCCTGTAACTGTTGCTTGGCGGCAGTGCTAGCAGTCTGGAGGGCGATCCGCCGAGGTTCTGGGCTGCTTCTCAGAGCCGGGTAGTCGACCATGAAGTCGGAGGCGTCATATTGGCCGTAGTATCCGGGTTTCGGCAGCGAAGGCGGCGCGGTTTCGGCTCGAGCCTCGATTGCGGCAGCGAAGGCGTGTCGCCAGACTTCTGGCTGATCAGTTGTCGGTAGGGCTGCGGCGTTCCTCTGGCAGAAGGCCTCCCAGTCGTTCATTTGGTGCCATTGGTCCACTCGTAGACTCTCTGCTGGCCGAAGCTTATCCTCAAAAAAGGCACGTGCTCGGTGGAACTCGTTCGCTGCCATCTCGAGATAGGGAGCGATCTGTCCGGCCGTGATGGGGGTGGTGATGTTGGCGATTCGTTGGAGCTCGTCCAGGTCGCGGGTGCCTGCTTGGATGGCCTTGAGCACGTCGACGTCGGCGATGAACTCGATCGCTTCGAACTCGACGAGTTGCTTCTCGGCTGCTTCTGCGCGTGTTTGAGCGGTCCGCAGTCGTTCGTTGGCCTGGTCCAGGAGGGCTTGGGCGCCCTGCTGCTCGCTGTCGAGACCGATGAAGCGGTTGACGAGTAGACCGCCGATGATCGCGACCAGTCCGGCGCTGGCTCCGGTCATGGTGGAGAGGAACGGCGTGGGGTCGGCCATGACGCAACGCTAGTTCAGGCGATGGTGATCGTGGTCACCGACGTGGCGTCGGAGCTGGGTGTGTTTGCGTGTGGCTGGGATTGTCCAGTTCATGTTTCGAGAGTGGAGGTGTCGACCCATCGAGCGAGGACGCTGAGCGCGGCGAGTTGTTCGAGGGCTTCGTTCTCGGGGAGTTCGCCTTCGACGTGGCTGAGCGGGTTGCGGATGGCGCCGAAACAGCCGTCGGCGTAGGCGCGGATCCCGCGGTGGAGGCTGGTGAAGGTCTTTGACCCGTTGTCGGGTATGGCGCGAAGTCGCGGCTTTCCAGGCTGGGGTGGGTCGTTGCTAAATGCCTGGGCGAACAGGTCTGATTCGGAGATGTCAAACCGGTTGAGTTTGTTCTGGGTCTCAGCGTTGATCTTGACGCAGGCCGCACGGACAGCTTCCCGGAAGTGACCGCTCTGCCAAAGTGATCGAGCGCCGTCCCAGGCCCAGGGATGAAGGTTACCCGCGTTAAGTTGCGGCGCGTTGTCGCCGAGCTTCTCCTCGACTTCAGCCTGGCGTTTCAGGACCGCCAGGGCTCGATGGCTTGCCTCGATGTGCTGGCACCAGCGGTTGACAGTCTCGTTGCGGTCGCTGGGGACCTCAGTACGCCAGTTCGGGATGACCCGGTTGAAGATTTGCTCAACGACATGAGCCGCGGCCACGACATCCGCCAGTGGGCTCACCGTCTTGACCCGCGGTATGAACGAGCGAACCCCTGGCGGGTCGAGGGCCGGCTCAAACCGCGTATGGGCAATGAACTCATATAGCTCGTTGATCGCCCAAGCCTTGTCCATGTTCATCTGGGTATTGTCCTCGCAGAACCGACAGATCGCGTGAGCACCGGATGTTTCGTCCAGGGGATCACCCGGACGTCAGCCCGTGGAGGTCGTGACGGACTTCGGTGTTGAGGCGGAGAAGGTCCGCGAGTCGCTAGTCGCCGTCTTGCGGGCGCGGCGGTCGTCGGTGCATCGCCAGGCGCCCAACGCGGAGCCGAGCAGGATCACCAGCGCCGCAGCGACGACAGCGTGACGGTCCTCGGCGCCCGCGTGGCTGAGGGCGGCGAAGGCGAGAGCGCCGCAGGCCAGCACAGCGAGTATTCGTGTGGCGACGATCCAGCGAGCGGGTCGACGGCGTGGCCGATTCGTCCAGGCAGGGTTCGCCATGTGTTCACCCTTCTGTTGCCGGGGCTGCTCGTTCAGCACATAGCGTCGCTGCATCGAGATTTGTGGTTCCAAGTGGGCCACTTCGATCCCGAACTGACTGCCATGGAGGTGCTGTGCCGACTCGTCCCGAGCCCGCTCGGCGTACTGTTCCGCTGCCGTTGCTCGCCGCGCATGACGGTGGCAGGACGGCGTTGACCTGTCGTTACCGGTGTGGTGACGCGTGTTTCCATCCCGCGCCGAACACGTCGGACAACCCGTATCTCGGTGACGTGATCACGAATGCCCTGTCCCGGCGCGGGGTTCTGCGCGCCGGTGCGGTGGTGTCGCTGGCTGTGGCGGCGGCCGGTGTCCCGGCGATGGCATCGGCGGCTGAGACGGACGCCGTCGAGGCCGCGGGCCGCGGAGGCCGTGGGTCCGCGCCGGGGCTGCGGTTCGAGCCGGTGCCGCACAACAAGCTCGACGCGGTGTCCGTTCCGGCCGGGTACACCCACGAGGTGGTGGTCCGGTGGGGCGAACCGATCCTGGCCGGAGCGCCCGCGTTCGACCCGGCTGGGCAGAGCGCGACGGCGCAGGCCGGGCAGTTCGGCTACAACTGCGACTATCTGGCGCTGCTGGAGTTGCCGTGGGAGCGGCATCGGCAGGTGCTGGTCGCGAATCACGAGTACACCGACGAGAACTTGATGTTCGCCGGGTACTCGGCGGCGAACCCGACGCGGGATCAGGTGGAGATCGCGTGGGCGGCGCACGGGTTGTCGGTGCTGGTGCTGGACGAGGACCGGCGCGGTGACCGGTTGACGCCGGTGCGCGGGCATCGGCTGAACCGGCGGGTCACCGCGACCACGCCGCTCGCGTTGTCCGGGCCGGCGGCGGGCAGCGTGCTGTTGCGGACGTCGGCGGATCCGGCAGGGAAGACGGTGCTGGGCACGCTGAACAACTGCGGTGGCGGGATGACGCCGTGGGGGACGGTGCTCTCGGGTGAGGAGAACTTCAACCAGTACTTCGGCAACGCCGATCTGGTGACCGACCCGGTCACCAGGCAGCGGCTGGCCCGGTATGGGCTGCGCGGGCTGGCGAGTGAGCGGAAGTGGGAGCGGTTCGATCCGCGGTTCGATGTGTCGAAGGAGCCGAACGAGGTCAACCGGCACGGCTGGATCGTGGAGATCGACCCGTTCGATCCGACGTCGACGCCGCGGAAGCGCACGGCGCTGGGCCGGTTCAAGCACGAGGCCGCCGAGCCGCGCCTGACCCGCGATGGCCGGGTGGTGCTGTACATGGGCGACGACGAGCGGTTCGACTACTTCTACAAGTACGTCTCCAAGAACCGGGTCAAGCACGGTGCGAGCCAGACCGCCAGGCGGCACAACGCGACACTGCTGGACGAGGGAACCCTGTACGTCGCCAAGTTCGCCGGCGACAGCCCCGCCGCCGAGATCGACGGCTCCGGGAAACTCCCGGCGGACGGCGAGTTCGACGGCACCGGCTCCTGGGTTCCGCTGGCCAGCGGAACGAAATCCTTTGTGGACGGGATGACGGCCGAGGAGGTGTATGTCTACACACGGCTGGCGGCGGACAAGGTCGGTGCGACCAAGATGGACCGTCCGGAGGATGTCGAGCCCCATCCCCGCACCGGGACCGTCTACATCGCGCTGACCAACAACTCCGACCGCGGCGCGGCGGGCAAGGCCGGTCCGGATGAGGCGAATCCGCGCACCGGCAACCGGCACGGCCAAGTGATGGAGGTCCTCGAGTCGGGCAACGACCCGGCCGCGACCAGTTTCCGGTGGCGGCTGTTCCTGGTCTGCGGGGACCCGGCCGACCCGAGCACCTACTTCGCCGGTTTCCCGAAGGATCAGGTGAGCCCGGTCTCGTGTCCGGACAACCTGGCGTTCGACCGGTACGGCAACTTGTGGATCGCCACCGACGGCAACGCGCTCAAGTCGAACGACGGGTTGTTCGGGGTGGCGGTCGAGGGCCGCTACCGCGGGCAGGTCAAGCAGCTGCTCACCGTGCCGCTGGGTGCGGAGACCTGCGGGCCGATCATCGGCGAGCGCCGGATCCTGGTCGCCGTGCAGCATCCGGGCGAGGTCGACGGCGCCACGGTGGAGAAGCCCGCCTCGACCTGGCCTGACGGGCCGGGGAACCTGGTGCGGCCGTCGGTGATCAGCGTGCGCCGCGAGGGCCGCGGCCGGATCGGCGACTAACGAGAAAAGCCTCGGCCTTGTGGCCGGTGGAGGGTTTGGTCAGGGGAACAGCCAACCCTGCCTGGGGCGGTTCCGAATCATCGGGGCCGCCCCAGGTGTATTCAGTCGCAGTTGCTGAGCCGGGTGGGCGTGCCCCGGTGAGGGCGGAACATGCCGTGGGTGCGAACGAGCGCGGTCATGATCTCCAGCGGCTCGTCCTGGACCCGGTACCAGCTCCACGTGCCGCGGCGTTCCCGCGACAGCAATCCGGCCTTCACCAGCATCTTGACGTGATGCGACAGTGTGGACTGTGGCAGGTCGAACTCGTCGGCGAGGTCGCAGAAGCAGGCCTCGCCGTTGGGTGAGTGGGCGACGAGCGTCAGCAGCCGGACCCGGACGGGGTCGCCGAGGGCTTTGAACAGGGCGGCGGCGGACGTCGCGTCTCCGGGGTCGAGGACGTCGGCGCCGATCGCCGACAGCGGCAACGCCGCGATCCCGTTGATGTCGAGTTCACCCACAGCCATGGGTGACATCATGCTCAAACTTGGTGAACGCCCGGTGAACCGTCGGGGGAACCCTCCTGCACAGGCAGCGCGGCGCCGGGCAGCGGGACGGTGAACTGATAGCCAAGGCCGCGGACGGCCCTGATCCACTGTGGATCGTGTTCGTTGTCGCCGAGGCGTTTGCGCAGCCGCATGATGTGGACGGTGAGGGTGTTGCTGCGGGCCCGGCTGGCCTCGCCCCAGACGGCGCCGATCAGGTCTTTGCGGGTGAGGACCGCGCCGACGCGTTCGGCGAAGTACCGCAGGAGGAGGAACTCCATCGGCGGCAGGGACACCAGTTCGCCGTCGAGCCAGAACTGCGGGATGGTGCCGTCGATCCGGAGTCGGCCGAGGTCGAGCACGATCGGCCGGAGGTCGACGTTCTCGGGCCGGGGCGCGAAGGACCGCAGCAGCCGCAGCAGTTCCTGCGGCCGGTAGGGGCGGGGCACGATCGCGGTGACCCCGATCTCGGCGGCTTTCGCGGCGAACTCGCCGGCACCGGCCCCTGCGCCGGCGACGACCGGCAGGTCGGGTTCGTGCCGCCGGACGATGTCGAGGAAGTCGATCGCGTCCAGCCGTCCGGTCGCCGGGCCGAGGAGGACGACGTCCGGGCAGGTGCGGCCGACTTCCAGCAGCGCGGTGGCCGGGTCGGCGCAGCTGCGGATCTCGACCGGCTGCCCGACCAGGATTTCCGAGAGTTGCTGGACGACCTCGGGGTCCTGCTCGACCAGTAGCACCGCGAGCCGTTCGGGCAGGTCCCGGCATGCCGCCGTGCAGGCACGGCGGCGGAGGTGGAATTGGGAGTTGTCCGACTCCCACCCGTGGACGACGACGTCTGCTCTCATGACTCAGCCGAACCGGCCGGTGATGTAGGCCTCGGTCCGCGGGTCGGAGGGGTTGCTGAAGATGTGCTCGGTCGTGTCGAACTCGACCAGTTTCCCGATCCGGTCCCCGTTGTCGGTGACTTCGGCGGTGAAGAACGCGGTGCGCTGGGACACCCGCGCCGCCTGCTGCATGTTGTGGGTGACGATGATGATCGTGTAGGTCTTCGCCAGCTCGTTCATCAGGTCTTCGATCTTCGCCGTGGCGATCGGGTCCAGTGCCGAGCAGGGCTCGTCCATCAGGATCACCTCGGGGGAGGTCGCGATCGCGCGGGCGATGCACAGCCGTTGCTGCTGCCCGCCGGAGAGACCGGACGCGTTCTGCTTGAGCTTGTCCTTCACTTCGTCCCACAACGCCGCGCCGCGCAGCGCCCGCTCCACGACCTCGTCCATACTGTCCGGCTTCATCCCGGTGACCCGGGGACCGTAGGCGATGTTCTCGTAGATCGATTTGGGGAACGGGTTCGGTTTCTGGAACACCATGCCGATCCGGCGGCGCAATTCGATGACGTCGACGGCCGGTTCGTAGATGTCGACGCCGTGGTAGCCGACCCGGCCGTGCACCTTCGCGCCGGGGATGAGGTCGTTCATCCGGTTCAGGCAGCGCAGCACGGTCGACTTCCCGCACCCGGACGGCCCGATCAGCGCGGTGATCTCCTTGCTGCCGAAGGCGAGGTCGACTCCGCTGACGGCGAGGAAGTCGCCGTAGCTGACACCGAGGTCGCGTGCGGTGATCACGCCGTCGGGGTCGTTCTGGGGTGCCTCCGGCGCCTGGTGGTGTGCCAGTTCGACGAGCAGGCGTTCGCCTTGCTCGCCGAGTCGCGCTCCTGGCTGGTCATGCTTGCTCACGCCTGTCTGCTCCGCTCGTGTCATGAGGTTCGTGGTCCCCTTTCCGGTCCGTCACCAGTTCCGCTGGAAGCGGTTGCGCAGCCAGATCGCGATCCCGTTCATGGCCAGCAGGATGAGGATCAGCAGCAGGATGGTGGCCCAGGCCAGGTGCTGGAACTCCACTTCCGGCAGCTTGATCAGGTTGAAGATCTGCACCGGCAGCACGGTGTACCGGTCGAGCATGCCGTCGGGGTTGACGGTGACGAACACGGTCGCGCCGACCAGGATCAGCGGCGCCGCCTCGCCGATCGCCCGCGACAACGCGAGGATCGCGCCGGTCGCGATACCCGAGATCGCCGCCGGAAGGACCTGGCGCCACGTGGTCTGCCACTGCGTCGCACCGAGCGCCAGCGACGCGTCCCGGATCTCGCGCGGGACAGCGCGCAGCGCCTCGCGGGTGGTGATGATGATGACCGGCAGGATCAGCAGCGCCAGCGCCACGGAGCCGGCGAGCACGACCGGGCCGACCGAGATCGGGCCGCGCACGATGAACGCCAGGGTCAGGATGCCGTAGATGATCGTCGGCACCGCGACGAGATTCTGGATGTTCAGCTCGATCAGCCGGTTCCACCACTTGTCGCTGTCGGCGTACTCCTCCAGGTAGATCGCGGCCGCGATGCCCAGCGGCAACGCCAGCACGATCGTGCCCAGCATGACCCACAGCGTGCCGTAGATCGCCGACTCGACCCCGGAGGTCGCCGGGCGCAGTTTCGAGGGCTGGTTGGCCACGAGGTTCCAGTCGAACCGGGCCACGCCCTCGGAAATGATCACCACCAGGACCGCGAGGAGGAACGCGCACACGATCGCCAGGCACGCCCACAGCAGGAACGCGAACGCCGCGGACCGGGTGTCGGTGCGGCGGCCGTTGGTGAGCCGTTCGGTCGGCCGAATCGAGGTCAGGGTCATCAGTAGGCCTGCCTGTACTTGCGGACCAGCGTGATGCTGATCATGTTGATCACCAGCGTGAGGACGAACAGCAACGCGCCCACGGCGAACAGCGAGTAGTAGACGGGGCTGCCCTGCGGGGCGTCACCGCTGGCGACCTGGGCGATGAACCCGGTCATGGTCTGCGCGCCGACGAGCGGGTCGAAGGTGAACTGCGGCTGGTTGCCCGCCGCGATCGCCACGATCATCGTTTCCCCGACCGCGCGGGAGATCCCGAGCACGATCGCCGCCACGATCCCGGACAGCGCCGCGGGGAACACCACCCGCAGCGTGGTCTTCATCCGGTTCGCACCCAGGGCGTAGGACCCCTCCCGCAACGAGCGCGGGACCGCGGACATCGCGTCCTCCGACAGCGACGCGACGGTCGGGACGATCATGAAGCCCATCACGATGCCGGGGGAGAGGTTGTTGAAGATCTGCGCACCGAACACGTCCGACAGAATCGGGGTGACGATCGTCAGCGCGAACACGCCGTAGACGACCGTCGGGACGCCGGCGAGGATCTCCAGGATCGGCTTGATGATCCGCCGCACGCGGGCGTTCGCGTATTCCGACAGGTAGATCGCCGCGCCGAGCCCGAGCGGCACCGCCACCAGCAGGGCGATCACCGTGGTGCTCAACGTGCCGAGCACCAGCGGCAGGACGCCCCACTCCTTGTCGGTCCATGAGTCCTTGGCGCCGAACCCGGCCGTCCACGTCGTGCCGGTGAGAAATTCGCCGAGGCTGACGTTGCCGAAGAACTCGACCAGCGGGGCGAAGAGCGCCACCGCGATCCCGATCGTGATCACGATGGACAGCAGCGCGGACCCCGCCAGGAAACCCTTGATGATCCGCTCACCGATCCGGCTGCGCTGCGCCCGCAGATCGATCGGGCGCTCGGGCGGAGGCGGGCTCCCCGTGCCGGGGGAGCCCGCCGTGACAGGGCCGGTCGTCACTGCCCGCCGGCCTTCTTCTTCAGTTCTTCCAGTTCGGCCTGCGCCGTCTTAAGCTGCTCGGCCGTGAGGGGAATGAACTTCGCCGCCTTGACGATCTCCTCGTTCTTCTGCAGGTAGAACTCGGTGAACTTCACCACCTGCGGCTTCTTCAACCCGGCGTCAGAGGCGTAGATGAACAACGGCCGGGCCAGCGGCTTGTAAGACCCGTCCTGAGCGGCCTGCGACGACGGCGCGACACAGCCGCTGCCGCCGTTGATCTGCACGGCCTTGACCTTGTCCGCGTTGGCCTCGAGGTAGGAGAACCCGAAGTAGCCCAGCGCGCCCTTGGTCGCCGACACACCCTGCACGGTGACGTTGTCGTCCTCGGTCGGGTTGTAGTCGGTACGGCTCGCGCCGTCCTTACCGTTGATCACCTCGGTGAAATAGCTGAACGTGCCCGAGTCCGAACCGGCGCCGAACAGCTGTAGCGGCTCGTTCGGGAACGAGGGGTCGACCTCGTTCCAGTTCTTCACCGTCGACCCGGGAGCCCAGATCTTCTTCAGCTGCTCGACGGTCAGGCACGACGCCCAGCTGTTGTCCTTGTTGACCACCACGCTCAGCGCGTCGTTGGCCACCAAAAGCTCGGTGTAGGCGATCTTCTTCTCCGCGCACAGCTTCTTCTCGGACTCGCTGATCGGGCGGGACGCGTTCGAGATGTCGGTCTCGCCGGCACAGAACTTCTTGAACCCGCCACCGCTGCCGGAGGTGCCGACGGTGACGTTGGCTTCGGGGTTCTCGCCCATGAACAACTCGCCCGCGGCCGAGGTCAGCGGCTCGACGGTGCTGGACCCGTCGATGACGACCGGGCCGGACGCCTTCTGCTCGGTCCCGGTGGCGCCGGGCTGCTCGTCGCTTCCCCCGCAAGCGGCCAAGGTCAATCCGGCTGCCATGACAACGGCCGCCATACGCGCCCGCTTGAACTGGCGGATGGTCACTGAAGTGCCTCCTGCGTTGGTCCCCGGCACACGCCGGGCGAACGTCTCGCCTCGCGTTTGCGAGGCCCTTGCATCCAACAATCTCGATCTAAACGAATGGTGAACGAGAAGTGAAACCGCAGATTCGAAGCCGCACCGTGACCTTGGCTGCCGAAAAGCGTGAAAACGATTACGTGAGCTTGCCGGTAAGAGGTGAGTAACCAACCAGGTGGCCGTTGATCACGGCCGTCCATAGTGGATCAAGAAGTGTGGTCGGCGGGCGTCGTATCATGCCGCGTAGGCGCGGGATAGCACGCGAATTTGTTTGCAGTCAACCGGATCATCGTGAACTCGTCGGCTGGGAAAGCGCCTTTTCCGCTGGTTGACGGTCCCGGTTTTCCGTTGGTAGCTTGCTCCCGCTGGGGAGGCCTCCGCATGCGCGCACACTCAAATCATCATTCATGATGGGAGTCTGGGGCATTATGCGAGCAATTCAGAAAACGGCGGTCATGCTGTTCAGTACGGCCGCGCTGTATTCGGGTGTCGCCGTCGTCACGGCGCCGACGGCCGCGGCATATCCGCAGGACTGCAGCGCGGGAACGAGCTCGAACTCGGGATGGTCCTACTGCCGCTACGGCAGCGGAAGTCACCGTGTCCGGGTGACGTGCAACAACAACCTGGGATCCATCTACTACCGCTGGGGCGGCTGGGTCGGGACCGGCAGCTACTCGACCCGCGCGTGCGACTCGGTCTACCACAAGGCGACCGGCGCCATCGTCGAGAAACAAGGCGACTGACGGTCGCTATGACGACGCCGTCGCCATAGCGGAATGTGGATACCTGCCGTCAGACGTACTCGGTCCGGCGGCAGGTGTTCCTCGTCTTCACCGGACCGGAAAATGGAAACTCGTGTCCTAACATCGCGTGGCCCGCTGCTCGGCCGACAGTGGTGCGGTCCGATCGGCCAGCGGCCCACCGGTCGTCAGCAGCGCCTCCAAGGTCCGCAGCGGATCGGGAACAACGCTGTACCAGCTCCATGTTCCCCGGCGCTCTCGCTCGAGGATGCCCGCCGTGACCAGGACGCGGAGATGGTGGCTGAGTGACGGCTGTGGCATGTCGAACTCCTCGGCGAGATCGCAGAAACACGCCTCGCCGCCCGGTGAATACCGGACCATCGACAGCAGCCGGATCCGCACGGGATCCGACAGCGCTTTGAACAACTTCGCCGCCTGCTCCGCCTCGTCCTGCGCCACGACCGCCGCGGGCTCGGCCATCAGCAGGGTGATGGCCACCGGCTTCCGGGTGCGGCCGTTGTCGGTCGCCATATGCCCTCCTTGGATCGTGTGACCTCTGACGGCGAGCCTACCCACTGGATTGACAAACGTCGATACAAGCCGTTGAATTGGATTCGCAGACTTCGATCCAGTCCTCGCCCCTTGTCCAGAGGAGACGCCATGACCCACGCCACGGACGGCTTGCCCGCCCGCGAGGTGCTGGACCAGCTCGACCGGATCGCCGACGAACTGGCGGACAAGTTCCATGGCACGTTCGGCCGGGAAACGGTCGAGCACTTCGTCAACGAGACCTACTACCTGCTCGAACGGACCGCGACGGTCAAGGTCCACCTCACGACGCTGACCGCCCGCTTCGCCCGTGAGCGGCTGCTCGACCTGGCCAAGGTCGACGGCCTGACGCACGTCACGGCGCCGCAGGTGCTGTTCATCTGCGTGCACAACGTCGGCCGCTCGCAGCTGGCCGCCGCGCTGCTCACCCACCACGCCTTCGGGCATGTGATGGTCCGCTCCGCCGGGTCACAGCCGACCGGGGAGATCCCAGAGGTCATCACCGAGGCGCTGGGCGAGCTGGACATCGAACTGGCGGGCGCGTTCCCGAAACCGCTGACCGACGAGGTCGTCCGCGCCGCCGACGTGGTGGTCACCATGGGCTGCGGCGACGCCTGCCCGATCTACCCCGGCAAGCGCTACCTCGACTGGGACGTGCCCGACCCGATGGACCAGCCGCTGAGCACGGTCCGGTCCATCCGCGACGACATCGACCGCCGGGTCCGCCGCCTGCTGGAAGAGCTCGTGGACTGACACACGATGTTCACCTAGATCGGTGATTATGGATACAGAGTTTCGTCGTAGTCGAAAGAGGAGCAGTTCATGACCCGCACGCCTGAGGTGTTGTTCGTCTGCGTGCACAACGCCGGCCGCTCGCAGATGGCCGCCGCCTTGTTGCAGCACTACTCGCTCGGCCGCATCGCCGTCCGGTCGGCGGGTTCCGAGCCCGCCGAGAAGGTCAACCCCGCAGCGGCAGCGGCCCTCGCGGAGTGGGGATTGGACATCACGGCCGAGGTGCCGAGCAAACTGTCCACCGAGGACGTCGAAGCCTCCGACGTGGTGATCACGATGGGCTGCGGCGACACCTGCCCGGTCTTCCCCGGCAAGCGATACCTCGACTGGCCGCTGGAAGACCCGGCCGGTCAGGGCGTTGACGCCGTCCGCCCGATCCGCGACGAGATCGACCGACGGATCCGCGGCCTGGTCGCCGAAATCCTCGACGCCTGACCCTCACCTTCCACACTTTCTGGAGACCAGCCCGTGACTCAAACCGCCGACAAGGCCGGTACCCCGGCCGACACCGACGTCCTGCACAAACTGTCCTTTCTGGACCGATTCCTTCCCGTCTGGATCATCGTCGCGATGGGCGCAGGGCTGCTGCTGGGTAGCGTGATCCCTGGTCTGCAGGGTGTGCTGGACGCGGTGAAGATCGGGCAGGTCTCGCTGCCGATCGCGCTCGGTCTGCTGCTGATGATGTACCCGGTGCTGGCGAAGGTCCGTTACGACAAGCTCGACACCGTGACCAAGGACAAGCGCACGATGGTGCTCTCCTTGGTGCTGAACTGGATTCTCGGCCCGGCGCTGATGTTCGCGCTCGCCTGGCTGATGCTGCCGGATCTGCCGGAGTACCGGACCGGGCTGATCATCGTCGGGCTCGCCCGCTGCATCGCGATGGTGATCATCTGGAACGACCTCGCCTGCGGTGACCGCGAGGCCGCGGCGGTGCTGGTCGCGCTGAACTCGGTGTTCCAGGTGATCATGTTCGGCGTGCTCGGCTGGTTCTACCTCGACCTGCTTCCCGGCTGGCTGGGTCTGGACACGACGACGCTGGACTTCTCGCCGTGGGAGATCGCGCTCAGCGTCGTCATCTTCCTCGGCATCCCGCTCGCCGCCGGATACCTTTCCCGCCGCATCGGGGAGCGGAGCAAGGGCCGCGACTGGTACGAGGGCAGGTTCCTGCCCAAGATCGGCCCGATCGCGCTCTACGGTCTGCTGTTCACCATCGTGATCCTGTTCGCCCTGCAGGGCGACAACATCACCTCCCGCCCGTTCGACGTCGCCCGGATCGCTTTGCCGCTGCTGGTGTACTTCGCGGTCATGTGGATCGGCGGCTATCTGCTGGGCAAGGCGTCCGGTCTGTCGTACGAGCGCACCACGACGCTGGCGTTCACCGCGGCGGGCAACAACTTCGAGCTCGCGATCGCCGTCGCGATCGGTGTCTTCGGCGTGACATCGGGGCAGGCGCTCGCCGGGGTCGTCGGGCCGCTGATCGAAGTCCCGGTGCTGGTCGCGCTGGTCTATGTGAGCCTGTGGCTGCGGAAACGCTGGACCGTGAAAGCACCCGCGGAGTGACCGGAGCCGCGCGGGTAGTGGTCATCGGCGGGGGCCAGGCCGGCCTCGCCGCGGGCTACTACCTGCGCCGCGCAGGCCTGGATTTCGTCATCCTCGACGCCCAGACCGAGCCGGGCGGTGCCTGGCTCCACGGCTGGGACTCGCTGCGCCTGTTCTCCCCGGTGCGGCACAGCTCCCTGCCAGGGTGGCCGATGCCGCCCTACCCGGGGCCCGGGTATCCGACCGCCGAGCACGTCGTCGACTACTTGGCCGCGTACGGGAAGCGCTACGAACTCCCGATCCGCCGAGGGGAGACGGTGAACGCCGTTTCCCGGGACGGCGACCGCTTCCAGGTGAGCACCGACACCGGGGACTGGAGCGCCGAGGCGGTCATCAGCGCGACCGGAACCTGGTGGCGTCCCTTTCTGCCGCTGATGCCCGGCGGGTTCACCGGTCGCCAGCTGCACACCGTGGACTACCGGGGTCCGGACGAGTTCGCGGGCCAGGACGTCGTGGTGGTCGGCGGCGGCAACTCCGGCGCGCAGATCGCCGCCGACTTCGCGGGCACGGCGAATCTGACCTGGGTCACCCGCCGCCCACCGCGGTACCTGCCCGACCACATCGACGGCAAGGCACTCTTCGACGTCGCCACCCGGCGCCGCCGGGCCCTCGAGACCGGACAGGCCGACACCGCCGGAGTCGCCGGGCTGGGTGACATCGTCGCCGTCCCTCCCGTCCGTGAAGCCCGCGACGCCGGGCTGCTGCGGCCGCGTGCGATGTTCGCGCGACTCGACGGCGATGGTCCTGTGTGGACGGACGGCACCCGTCAGCACGCCGACGCGGTCATCTGGTGCACCGGATTTCGCCCCGCGCTGAGCCATCTCGCCCCGTTGCGGCTGCGGACCACCCGTGGCCGCATCCCGACCGAGGGCACCCGTGCCGTAGCCGAGCCCCGGCTGCACCTGCTCGGCTACGGCGACTGGACCGGCCCCGCCTCGGCCACGCTCATCGGCGTCGGCATGACCGCGCGGGCCGCGGTCGCCGACCTCAAAGCCACGCTGGACACCGACGGCGGATAGCCCGTCAGCCGGCGCTCGCGGCGATCGTCTTCAGCTGGTCGGCCAGTGCTGGCGAGCAGTAGGTTTTGAGCACCTCCGCGCGGGCCGGGCAGACGGCCAGATCGGGGCACACCAACGGAATCATCACTTTCAGCGTCGTAGCCAGATGCCCATACGGGAGCGCACCGAGGATCTGCTTGACCCCGAACACCGCCGTGGAACTCAGCACGTCGGCGAGGAACCGCGGAAACCGCAGCCGGAGAAGCCCATCACGGATCGGGGTCTGGGTGAGTTTGGCGTAGGTGCCCGGGTCGAGCCCGGTCGCCAGCTCGTTCAGACGAAGACAGAGGAAGTGGCCTTTGCGGCGGGTCTTGTACAGCCACGGGAGGTTGTCGAGCGTACGGTCGGCGACCCGGACATAGAAGCCATCCTGATCGAACACGTACGCCACGGCGTCATCGGCGACCTGCGCCCGGAAACGACCCAGCTCCGCCTTGGCCCGTTGGCGACGCTCGACCTTCGGTGCGGGCCTTGGCGCGACGACTCGCGGCGGCTGAGGAACGCGTGTGGGACTCGGCGGCGTGTGCCGGACCGCCGACGGTGGCGATGTCCAGCTAGGCCGATGGACCGGAGCCCGCGTCTGAGCGGATCGGGACGAGGAGCTGCGAGCAGACCGTCTGCAGTCCTCGCCGCGCTGAGAGCCGTAGCGATGAGCCCGCCCGCATGACGAGCACGCGTACTGATTGCGGGGAAGTCTTCGATGGCCTGCCACCTCTTCCACGCTAGGAACATGATCGCCCCTGGTCACTCGGCTGTTCCGGTCCGGCGGGCGGCGGGAATCTCACCCCCCGCGTTGTAATTCGTCCTTGTGAGGCAACGCGGTTAACCCTCGTGAGTGGACCGCCAGCTGAAGCACTGCCGCCACGACGAGCCGGGTCGCCGCGACAAGGGTTTCGGTCTCGACGCGGTCAGCGGTTTCGGCCGGGGTCTGGTAGCCGGGCATTCCCATGCCGATCCCGATCGCGGCCAACCCGGCGGCTGCGTAGCGGCGGTTGTCCGACGGCATCGCCCCGGCCCGCAACGGCACCCCGGTCTCCCGGCCGGCTTGGTCGAGCGCGGCCAGCAGGTCGTGCGCGGGCCCGCCTGCTTCGACCGAGGCGCCGTCGCCGAGCTGGGCGGCACCGTCCACGTTGATCACGTAGGTGCCGGACCGCACGCTGGGCGCGTGGTGCGCCGATCCGCGCGCCCCGGCTTCCTCGCCGTCGAGGAGGCTCACCGCCAGCCCGATGTGGTCCGGTAGGAGCGGCGCGAGCAGGCGTGCGGCTTCGAGGACGACGGCAACCCCGGAGGCGTTGTCCGCGGCGGCGGGCAGCCGCTGCTCCGGGTCGTCGCCCACGCCATCGAAGTGCGCGGTCAACAGCACACCCGCAGATCCGGCGGCGGGTTCGCGGAGAACACCGTGCACGTTCGACCCGATGACGTCGACAGCTCGCATCGGCATCGAGGCGGTCACCATGCCCGATCCCGCACGAGTCACCTCTTCGTGAAGCTCGGCGCGGACAGCGATCACCGGCAAAGCGCCCACCGACGGCCCGGCGATCATCTTCGGCATCCAACCTGCGGCGTCCGTTCCGCGCGGCACCAGCAACCCCGCGGCGCCCTCGGTCAGTGCTCGCGCCGAAACTCCCAGGTTCGGCGTGAGCACCCACTTGTCCTGCCACTCATCGGACTCGGCGAGTGCGAGCTCGGCCGTGCGGGGTGCGGGCAGGTCCGCCGATACGAGGTGCTCGGCGAAGTCTCGGCGGTGCACCCAGCTCCGAGGTGCCGAGTCCTCGCTCCACGAGAACTCTGGCGTGCGATACAGCTCCCGCACACCCGCCACGGGGAACTCGTCGGCGGTGACCGACGCGCCGATCGCCCGCAGCTGCCCGGCGAGCCAGCGGGCAGCCGCGCGACCGCCGGGCGTCCCCACCCGACGGCCCGCGAACCGGTCGTCGGCCAACACAGCGACCGTGGCCTTCAGTCGAGAGCCGGAGACCGTCGCGGTCATGAACAGCAACCGGCGCCAGTGGCCACCGCGTCGGCCTTCGCGGCCGGGTCGCAGCAGGATCCTGCCGCGGTCGCCGCCTCGGTGGTTCCGCAGCAGGTGCTCGTGGCCGTCGTCGCGCCGGTGGGTGCGGTGCCGCAACAGCCGCTCGAGGCCGGCGGGGTGAACGCTTCGGCCGGGTCACCGGCGAAACCACCGGCAGTTTCGTTGCTCATCACAGAACTCCTTGTGGTGTCGAGGGATTCAGAAGCGCGTGGACAGCTGCAGTGCCCGGTCGCGGGCGGTGTCGAGCAGGGTGTCGGCGCGGCACTGGCCGGTGCACACCTGCACGCACGTGTCGCAGAACTCGACGGTCGGCGTGCTGGTGAACAGGCGGCGGAGGAGCTTGATCATCGGAAACCCTATCTAGACGGTTATCGAAACAGTGGAGTCAGTTTGCTCCTGACTTAGATGGATGTCAATATAGATAGGTGTCGAAGTCAGAATCGGGTCTGAAGCTACTGCCGGTGATCGAGCAGGGCTGCTGCGCGCCGCTCGCGGCCGAGCCGTTGACCTCCGAGCAGTCGATGGACCTGGCGAAGGCGTTCAAAGCGCTGGGTGATCCGGTGCGGCTGCGGCTGCTGTCGCTGATCACGTCCGCACAGGGGGAGAGCTGCGTGTGTGACCTGACCGCCGCGTTCGACCTGACCGGGCCGACGATCTCCCATCACCTGAAAGTCCTGCGTGAAGCCGGGCTGGTCGGCAGCGAGCGCCGGGGCACCTGGGTGTATTACTGGCCGCGCACCGAGACGCTGAGTCAGCTGTCGGGTTTGCTGTCCGCGCCAGGACTCGTTCCGGGATCCTGATCATCATCCGGCGACGCTGCGCGTGCCGCGGCTTCGCTGACGAAGGCGCGTGCTTCCTCGATCACTTCGGGCGGCTGCCCTTGATTTCCCCAGAGCGCCATCGTGCTGGTGTCCCACAGCCGTCCGGGCACTGTGGAAGGTGTGAGCATGACGCCGAGCGTGCAGTGCTCCCAGTCGCCGATGGCGGTGCTGTAGTCGTAGTGCAGGACCTGCAGCCGAATCATCAAGGCATCGCGCGCTTCCTCGGAAAGGCGTGAGGCGACCACGAACTGCAGGGGAGTGAAGTCGCCAGGGGCAGGGATGACCGTGCGGCTGTGGATGAGGGTGCCGGGTTTGGTGTGCTGGGCCGCGGACTCCATGAACCTGATCAGGTTGCGGCCGAGTTCGGTCCGGTGCTCGACCGGCAAGCCGTCCAAGGCGGCGAGCATGAGCAGCAGATCCGCGTCGCGCCCTTCCGGAATCGGGGTCTCCGCCACGTCCTCCATGATCATGCGGAGCATGACATGTGGCGCCTCCTCGTCATGGCCGGCGGGATGCAGCGGCGCCCGGGCCACGGAGATCGTCTCCCACGGTTTCGCGGCCAGCACCGAGGCCACCGCCGGATCTATCGCCCCGGGAACGGCTTCGATGTCAGCGAGGGCATATTCGTGATAGCGGCGTGGCTCGTCGCCGAGTTCGACGGCGTCACCACCGCCCGCGCGCATGAGGTACGCCAGCACCGCGCGAGTGGAACGGAGGTGGTCGAACAGGAATTCCCAGTCTCGCCGGAGGATCACGATCGCCGGGACAGCGGTCGGCGCCGGCGGAGGCAGGTAGCCGGGGGGCGGATCCGCGTGGTCGATCACCACGACCGTCAGCCACTCGTAGTCCTCGCCCGCCACCTGAATAGTCCGCCCGCGCGCGTTGGTCATCGCCGCGGCGGCGAGCTTGAGGCGCCGCACAGTTCCACTGCCCTGACCGAGCGCCTTCTTCACGTTCTTGCCCAACCACGACAGTTCGCGATCCCGCTCGTCGGTGGGATCGGTCCGGCTCTTGGACTGAATAACCGCTGCCTGGCTGCCGACCAGGAGCAGCCCGTCACCGAGTTCTCGTACTCCCGAACCCGTACGTTGTTGCTCGGGCCGGAACACGAAGTCCGGCAACCCCCACGTCGCTGCGGCGTCCCGGACAGCGTCCTCGGCCGCGTACCCCTGCGTCGCGGCGTCCGGCAGCGGGGAGGCGTCCGCGATACGCCGGATCGCGGACCCTGCCGCGGTCTCGATCACCAGTGTGAGCGGCTTACCCACTGATCGCCTCCTCGCTAGGCACCAGCGGATCGCATTATGCGCGAGCCGCTGGCGCCAGACGCGTCACCGCGCCGAAGCGGGTTGGCAACACGCCGTCCGCGGCGACGAGACGCTGCCCAGAAGGCGTTTAGCCACGTAATGGGCGTCGCGCCCGACACCGCGCAGGGTGGCGGATGCGAAGCTGCGCTGCCACTCCAGCCCGACGTAGGCCAACCCGGGGTGGGTGGTGGACAGGCCGCGATCCTGCAGCGGCCTGTCATCGGAGGCCAACGCCCCGAGCTTGTCCAGATAGGACAGTCCGGGCCGGAAGCCGGTGGCGAGCAGGATGGTGTCGACGCGTTCACGGGTTCCGTCCGGCCAGACCACGGTGTCGCCGTCGATGGTCGTGAACATGCGCCGCTGGTCCGGCTTTCCGTTGAGGATCGCGGCCTTGTAGATGCCAGGATCGTTCACCGCAGTGGTCGGCGGGCTCTTCAGCAGATGCCCGATCGGCAGGTGATCGAACCCGACGGCAGCGGACCAGAAATGCACGTCCTTCCCGAACGGCCGCTGCGGCGCGAACTTCACCGGTGCCCGGTTGGCGAGGGTGACGTGAGCGTGGCCGGCGAGTTCGGCCGCGATCTGGACGGCCGAGTTGCCCGCGCCGACGACGATCACGCGCTGCCCGGCGAACGGTGCCGGGTTTCGATATTCGCCACTGTGCAGGACGTTACCGGTGAAGGTGTCCAAACCGGACAGGGCCGGGCGGTAGGGGCGGGAGAAACCTCCGGACGCGGCGATGACGATCGGCGCGGTCAGCGCGGTTTCCCCGGCGGCGTGCACGGTGAACGTGCCGTCGTCGTGGGTTACGGAGTCGACGTGATGGCCGGTGCGGATCTCGGTGCCGAGGCAGTCGGCGTAGCGGCGCAGGTAGTCGACGACTTCGTCTCGGTGCGGGTAGTGCTCGGGGTCGCCGGGGAAGGGCAGGCCGGGGAGGCTGCTGTAGCGGGCGGGGGAGAAGAGGGTCAGCGAGTCGTAGTACCGGGGCCAGGACCCGACCGGTTCGGCGCCGGCCTCGAGGATCACTGGCTTCAAGCCCTTGCTGCGCAGGGCTTGGGCGGCGGCGAGACCGGCCTGGCCGCCGCCGACGATGATCACGTCGTGGTCGTTCATGAGTTCCTTCCAGGATTAGGTGTCGCCGCGAGGGCGAGGACTGCGGCGGTCACGGTGACCGCCGCGAGCGCGAGGAAGGTCGGCGAGTATCCGCCGATACCGCTCGCGATGGCCGCTCCCGCCCAGGGGGCGAGGGCGACGGTGATGGTCAAGGGCGCTTGCAGGAGTGCGTTGAGCCGTCCGTAGTGGGTGGTTCCCCAGCGGTCGGCCACGGCGGTGGCTTGCAGGAGCGTGAACACCCCGCGCGCCATCCCCGCTACGACCGCGGCGACGATCAGCCCGGCCGTGGTGGTCAGCAGACCCAGCACGGCCGTGGTCGCGGCGGCGGCGAGGAACACGATCGCGGTCCGGACTCGGACCGTCGTCAGCCGGGTGAGTGTGGTGTAGCCGAGCCGTCCCAGCACCTGCCCGGCGCCGCCAAGGCCGAGGGCGATCGCCGCTGTCGTGCTGCTGACACCGCGTTCGGTGAGCAGCGGCACGAGATTGATCACCCCGGCGTACACGGCGAACGCTGCCAGGCTGAACGCGATCACCAAGCCCCGGAACGGAATCCCGCGCGCGATCCGCGCCGGGTCACTCTGCTCCGGATGCGTGCTCTCCGGTGGCTCAGCCGGCGGCCACGGCCCGCGCAAACCCCACAGGTGTGCCGGGATGGTGACGACGGCCAGCACCACCGCGAGGACGAGGTAGGTCTCCCGCCAATCCAGGTATGCCGTGAGCAGCGCGGTCAGCGGCGCGAACACCGTGCTCGCCAAACCCGCGGCCAGGGTGAGCACGGTCAGCGCGAACACCCGCCGCGGCCCGTACCACCGAGTCAACGCCGCGAAGGCGGGCGGATACAGCACCGCGCCCATCGAGACCCCGGCCACCAGCCACGCCACGGTGAACCACAGCAGGTTCTGTGCCAGCGCGACCGCGACCACCGCAGGGACCGCCAGTACCGACCCCGCTGCCATGACCGATCGCGGTCCGCGCCGATCCAGCCACCGCCCGACCGGGATCCCTGTCAACGCGGCGACGACCTGCCCGGCCGAGAACGCCGCGATCACCCAGGCCGTCGACCAGCCCGTCACGTGGCTGATTTCCGGCGCCAGCACGGGAAAGGCGTAGAATAGGATACCCCAGCTGGTGATCTCGGTGACGCAGAGAACGGCCAGCACGCGGCGCAACCCGGACGTGGTCAACCCGGGCGACGCTGCGGCGGTCGCGATCGGCATAGCGGTCAGTGCACCGCGGCCGACGGCGCGGACAGCGTCAGAACTTCCGGCTCCGGTGTCGCGCAGCAGCCACTGGCGGCCGGTGCGTCGTCCGGCTCGTCGAACAGGCCGGCACCGCCGCAGACTCCGGTCTCGGCCATCCGCAGCTCGACCCGCGCGGCCGCCTCATGGTCTCCGGCCAGCTGGGCGGCGATGCTGCGCACCTGCTCGTAACCGGTCATGGCGAGGAAGGTCGGCGCCCGGCCGTAGCTCTTCATCCCGGCCAGGTAGAAGTCCTTCTCCGGATGCGCGAGCTCCTTGGCTCCGTGCGGATACACGGTTCCGCACGAGTGGACGTTCGGGTCGATCAGCGGCGCGAGCGCGACCGGTGCCTGCAACGTCGGGTCCAGCTCGAGCCGGATCTCCGAAAGCCAAATCAGGTCGGGCCGGAAACCGGACAGGGTCACGACCTCGTCGACCTGCTCGATCCGCCGTCCGGTGGAGGAGCGCAGGGTCAGCCGTCCGTCGGTGTCGTGGTCGACCGCCTCGGTGCGGAACCCGGTCACCACCGCGATCAGTCCGGATTCCACCGCTTCCTGGGCGCGCAGGCCGAGAGCGCCCCGCGCGGGAAGCTGATCGGCCTCGCCGCCGCCGAAGGTGTTGCCGACCGCGCCGCGGCGCAGCACCCAGCTGATCCGCGCCTCCGGCGAGTCCTTCGCGAGGCCGGACAAAGCGACCAGCGCGGTCAGCGCCGAATGCCCGCTGCCCGCGACCACCACGTGCTTGCCCGCATACCGCGCCCGCACCGCGTCGTCGCCCAAATTCGGGACCCGGTAAGCGATCCGGTCCACCGCCGCACGCTCACCGGCGGCGGGAAGACCTTCGCCGCCGAGCGGGTTGGGCGTCGACCACGTGCCGGACGCGTCGATCACGGCCCGCGCCGCGATCCGGTCCTCCGCCCCATCGGCGGCACGGACGTGCACGCTGAACGGCTCGTCGTCGCGGCCGCTGTCCACGACCCGGTCCCGTCCCCGGCGGGCGACCCCGATCACCTCGGCGCCGAAGCGCACCCGGTCGCCGAGCGCCGCCGCCAGCGGTCGCAGGTACAGCTCGGCCCAGTCCGAGCCCGTCGGGTACGCCTCAGCATCGGGCCAAGTCCAGCCTGTGAGCCCCAGCAGTCGCCCGGCCGCGGGGGCGACGAGTTCGGACCACGGCGAGAACAACCGCACGTGGTTCCACTCCGCGACATCCGCTCCAGCCCGCGCGCCACGCTCCAGCACCAGCGGCTCGAAGCCCCGCTCCACCAGCTCGGCGGCCGCCGCCAGCCCCACCGGGCCCGCTCCGATCACCACGACAGGCAGCTCGTTCATCCCCATGCACCTTTCATCGATCCATCTCGATTGAGTCGATGCGACGGACTGTATCGATCGGAGTCGATTGACGCAACCATCGATTCTGGCCGATACTGGGTGGCATGACGACGGTTGTGCCCGTTCCCCTCGCCGGTCTCCTGCCCGAGCGTGAAGCCGCGACGTACGCCGGGTGGTTCGCGTGTCTGGCCGAGCCGATGCGGGTGAAGCTGCTGCACGCGGTCGCGACCTCGCCTCGCGGCCTGACCGTCGGCGCGCTCACCGAGATCCTCGGGACCAGCCAGTCCACCTGCTCCCACCACGTCCGGAAGCTGGCTGACGTGGGTTTCGTGCACCTGCGGAAAGAGGGCACGGCCACGGTCGTGACGATCAATCAGGCGTGCTGCAGCGGGCTCCCGCACGCGGCCGACGCCGTCATGGGCCTACTCGCGCCGCGCCCGTGCTGCCCGGACAACATGCCTGACGACGTGCTCCTTCGCGCCCAACGCGACGACGACTGGAACGCGGTGCGCCGGATCTACGCCGAAGGCATCGCCACCGGACTGGCCACCTTCGAAACCGAAGTCCCGACTAGGAAAGCTCTCGACGCGAAATGGCTGACCAGGCATCGGTGGGTCGCCGAGATCGACGGGCAGGTCGCCGGCTGGACAGCTGCCACCTCGGTCTCGGAGCGCGAGTGCTACCAAGGCGTCGTCGAGACATCGGTCTACGTCGCCGAAAGCCATCGCGGCCGCGGAGTCGGGAAGGCCCTGCTCTTCAAGCAAGTCACTGAGGCTGACGCTGCCGGGCTGTGGACCTTGCAGACCTCGATCTTCACCGACAACCGCGCCAGCATCGCCCTGCACCACAGCGCCGGTTACCGCACCGTCGGCATCCGCGAACGCATCGCCCAACGCGACGGCATCTGGCACGACACCGTCTTCCTCGAACGCCGTAGCCCGATGAACTAGCCTCGCTGCCCACACGGGTTCGCTGCCACTGTCGTCTCCGGTCATCGCGCTCTCCGCGCCGACCGCGAACCCGCCGGGCGAGCCTCGTTGGTCAGTCCAGGTCGCCGCGCGCTCGGCCGTCTTGCCCAACTGAGTTCTCGCCGATGCTCATCGCGGTTCACCACAAGCACATCGAGAAAGCCGGCCAACGTGCTATCGCTCCTTTCCTTGGCGGGGACTGTCCCAGTAACGGTGTTTCCGGCCCGACACGCCGGGCGTGGGCCTCGGTGGGACTGTCCCAGTAACGGTGTTTCCGGCCCGACACGCCGGGCGTGGGCTCGGTGGGATGGGCACGGTGTGTGATGACACTGGATGTTGTGACTT
>NZ_JBWKEC010000051.1:0-35791 GCF_056435645.1 Amycolatopsis sp. NPDC043889 | reverse complement strand
CTCTTCTCTCCCCCAAACCAACAGCTGGACCCCCCCCCCCTGAAAAGGGGGGGGGGGGGGGTGGGGGGGGGGGGGGGGGGGGGGGTTTTTGGGGGGAAAACCCAAAAACCCCCCCCACGACCCGCTGGACCGGTGCCGCCACGTGCGATAGCTCCACTCCAGGAACCGTTCCACCCCGCGCACGACGTGGGCGCTGCGGATCGAGGGGAAGACGTCGAAGGCGTGCTGCGCGCCGGAGATCTCCGCGTACGCGACCTCACGCTGGGACTTGTCCCGCAGGCGCCGCACGAATTCGCGGGCCTCGCCCACCGGCACCAACGAGTCGTGGACGCCGTGGATGACGAAGAACGGCGGCGCGTCCTCGGTGATCCGGTCCAGCGGTGACGCCGCGATGTAGTCGTCGAGGAAGTTCACCGGATCCCGGTCCGCCTCGAAGACGTGCCGGGCGATCAGCGTCTTCAGCCGGGCCTGGCTGGAGCGTCGTCCGCTGGTCGCGGCGAAGTCGTACACGCCGTAGTGCGGGGCGCACGCCTGGATGCTCGTGTCGGCTTCGGTGAAGCCGGGCTGCAACGCCGGGTCGTTCGCGGTCAGGGCCAGTAGCGCGGCGAGATGCCCGCCCGCGGAACCGCCGGTGACGGCGACGAACGACGGGTCGCCGCCGTAGGACTCGGCGTTGTCGCGGATCCAGGCCAGCGCGCGTTTCGCCGCGACGATATGCGCGGGCCAGCGGGCGGCGGGGGAGAGCGGGTAGTTGATCGCGATGCAGATCCAGCCGCGTTTGGCCATGTGCAGCATCAGCGGCAGACCCTGCTGGTCCTTGTTGCCGATCACCCAGGCGCCCCCGTGCACCTGCAGCAGGATCGGCGCGCCGGTGACCGGTTCGCGCGGGGCGTAGACGTCGAGCAGGAACCGTTTCCCGCCGGGCGCGTAGGCGACGTTGCGGGTCCGCCGGACGTCGGGGTCTCGCATGCGGAACGGCATGGCCAGCTGGCCCCACGGTGTCGCGAGGTCGGTCGGGCTCGGCGGGTGCTCGAGTTCGTCGGCGTAGGCCTCGCCGATGCCTTCGGTCAGCGCTGTCTCGATCTCGTCGCGCGCCCGCTGGGACTGCGCGATCAGCGTGCCGAGCCCGGCCGCCGACGCCGCCGCGAGGGCGAGCCCGGTCTTGCTCGACCCGCCCCGGTGCCGGGCGACATGCGCCGCCGCGTCGGCGGCGGTGAGCGCGAGCAGATGCGGAGCGAGTTCCCCGGTGAGCCAGCCCGCGAAGAACGCCGGAATCGCCGTCCGGGCACCTCTCGGCGGCTTCAGCGCGTTCGCGGTGAGCGCGAGCTGGAGTGCCTGACGGACGACGAAACTCGGCTGCATGGGCACCCATCCTACCGCCGGGTGGCCGCCTAGAACCTGTTGCAAAGTTCACTTAAGGTGATTCTTATGCAGAGATTGAGTGGTCTGGACGCGAGTTTTCTCTACCTGGAGACACCGGCCCAGGTCCTGCACGTGTGCGGGCTGCTCACCTTGGACGGTTCGACCATGCCCGGCGGCTACGATTTCGAGCGCTTCAAGGAGAAACTGGCCGAACGGGTCGAGCTGATCCCGGCGTTCCGGCGCAAGCTGCACAATCCACTCTGGAATCTGACGCATCCGGTCTGGGTCGAGGACGAGGACTTCGACCTCGAAGCCCACGTTCACCGGATCGGCGTACCCGCGCCCGGTGACCGGCGGGAACTGGCCGGACTCTGCGCCCACATCGCGGGACAACGACTGGACCGCGCACAGCCGCTCTGGCAGTTGTACGTCATCGAAGGCCTGGCTGACGGCGGGATCGCGGTCCTGTTGAAGATGCATCACGCCAGTGTCGACGGGGTCGGCGGCGCCAGCCTGATCACCTCTCTCGCCGGGCTCGACCCGGACGCCCCGCCGCCGGAGATCGCACGGGACGAACGCCGCAACGGGGGCGTTCCCGGCAGACGCGCGCTGTTCGGCGCGGGGCTGACGTCGTTCGCGAAACGCCCGGCCGAGCTGGTGAAACTGCTCCCCGACCTGCTCGAACTCGTGCCGAGATGGCTGGGTAAAGCGTTGCAGGGCAAGGGAATGCCAGTCCCGTTCACGGCGCCGCGCACGTCGTTCAACGGGACGATCACCGCGCATCGCAGTGTCGCCTATTCCTCTCTCGATCTCGACGACGTCAAACGAATCAAGAACGCCTTCGGGGTGACCGTCAACGACGTCGTCCTCGCCGTGGTCGCCGGCGCGCTGCGGCAGTTCCTGCGAGATCGGGGCGAGCTGCCGGAGGATCCGCTGGTGGCGACCGTGCCGGTGTCGGTGCACGGCCGGACCGAACGCGAGCACGGCAGCAACAAGGTCTCGGCGTTCTTCGCGTCGCTGCCGACCCATCTCGACGACCCCGCCGCGCGGCTGTTCATGCTCGCGGAATCCAACCGGCTGTCCAAGGACCACCACCACGACATCGACGCGGACATGCTCCAGGACTGGGCGCAGTTCTCGGCGGCGACCATGTTCGGCCTCGCGGTGCGCGCGTATTCCGCGCTGCGCCTGGCCGAACGGCATCCGGTGGTGCACAACCTGGTGGTCTCCAACGTGCCGGGGCCGCCGATGCCGCTGTACCTGCTGGGGTGCCGGATCACCGGGCTCTACCCGCTCGGCCCGGTGTTCCACGGCGCCGGGCTCAACGTCACCGTGCTGTCCAACGCGGGCAGGGTCGATGTCGGCCTGCTCGGCGCCCGCGAACTCACCGGTGATCTGTGGCCGCTCGCCGACCAGTTCCCCGACGCGCTCGCGGAACTGCTCAAAGCCACTCCTAGATCCTCACCCCTTGCCGTCACGGCTCCTTCCGGTTAAGACTAGAACAGGTTTCAATATTGTGCCCGTTCGCCCCGGTGAGGAGCCAGTGTGGACTTCCAGTTCGACGAGACGCAGACCGAGGTCACCGCGCTGGCCGCGCGTGTCCTCGGCAAGGAGCGCGAGCCCGCGGACACGTGGCGCGCGCTCGCCGACGCCGGTCTGCTCGCGCTGGCGCTGCCCGCCGAACTCGGCGGTGACGGCCTCGGCGTCGCCGAGGTCGCCTTGGTGCTGACCGAACTCGGGCGCGTCGCCTCGCCGACGCCCGCGCTGGCGTCGCTGGCGTTCGGAGTCCTGCCGGTCGCCGCGCTCGGTGGCCCGGACCAGCGCTCGGCGCTGCTCCCGCCGGTCGCCGCGGGCGAAGCCGTGCTCACCGCCGCCCTGCACGAGCCTTCCGCGCCGTTCACCACCCGGCCCGCGACCGTCGCGGAGTCGGCAGGCGACTGGGGCCTGAGCGGCGTCAAGATCGGCGTGCCCTTCGCGGCGGAGGCGACCCGGATCCTGACGCCCGCCTCGTTGCCCGGCGGCACCGGCGTCTTCCTGGTCGATCCCCGCGCGGACGGCGTGACGCTGACCCCGACGAGAACCTCTTCCGGCACACCGGATTACACGATGACGCTCGATTCGGTGACCGTCACCGACGCCGATCTCCTCAACGGGCACGGCCCCGGCGAGTCGATCGCGACGCTGCACCGGTTCGCGCTCGCGGGCGCCGTGGCGTTCGGCGACGGGCTGCTCGCCGGCGCGCTCGCGCTGACCACGAAACACGTCGGCGAACGGGAGCAGTTCGGGCGTCCGCTGGCGGCGTTCCAGGCTGTGGCGCAACAGATCGCGGACGTCTACGTCGCCTCGCGGACGGTCCAGCTTGCCGCGCGGTCGGCGGTCTGGCGGCTCGCGGCGGGGCTCGACGCCGAGGCGGAGCTCGACATCGCGGCGTACTGGCTGGCGGGCGAGGCGCCCGCGGCGCTGGCCGTCTGCCATCACCTGCACGGCGGGATCGGCGTGGACGAAACGTATCCGCTGCACCGGTTCTCGTCGGCGGTCAAGGATCTGGGACGAACGCTCGGCGGCGCCTCGTATCGGCTGGCCGGTCTGGGCGAACTGGTGGCGGGGTGAACCGATGCTGATCGAACTGACCGCGGCGCAACACGAGTTGCGCTCCGAACTGCGGAAGTACTTCGCCGGGCTCGTGAGCGCCGACGAGCGGCGCGCGATGCTGCGGGAGCGGCACGGCCCGGTGTACCGCGAGATCGTGCGGCGGATGGGCCGCGACGGCTGGCTCGGCGTCGGCTGGCCCGAACAGTACGGCGGCCGGGGTTTCGGCGAGATCGAGCAGCACATCTTCGTCGACGAGGCGGCCCGCGCCGACGTCCAGCTGCCGTCGGTGACCTTGCAGACCGTCGGGCCCACGCTGCAGGCGTTCGGCACCGAGGAGCAGAAATCCCTGTTCCTGCCCAAGATTCTCGCCGGCGAGGTGCATTTCGCCATCGGTTACACCGAGCCCGACGCGGGAACGGACCTCGCCGCGCTGCGCACGACAGCGGTGCGCGAGGGGGACGAGTACGTCGTCAACGGCCAGAAGATCTTCACCACCGGCGGGCACGACGCCGACTACATCTGGCTCGCCGTGCGGACCGCGCCGGACGCGCCGAAACACAAGGGGATCTCGATCCTCATCATGGACACCCGCGATCCGGGCTATTCGTGGACGCCGATCATCACCTGCGACGGCGCGCACCACGTGAACGCCACCTACTACTCGGACGTCCGGGTGCCCGCGAACATGCTGGTGGGCAAGGAGAACGAAGGCTGGCGGCTGATCACCACCCAGCTGAACCACGAACGCGTCATGCTCGGCCCCGCCGGGCGGATCGGCGGTCTCCACGACCGCGTCCGCGAGTGGGCGGCGTCCAGGAAGGCGCCGGACGGCACGCCGTTGCTCCAGCTGCCCGACGTCCGGGCCGTGCTCGCGGAAACCCTGGCGACCGCCCGGGTCAACGAACTGCTGAACTGGCAGGTCGCGGCGTCGTCGGCGACCGGGCCGGTGGCGGTGGCCGACGCGTCGGCCACCAAGATCTTCGGTTCCGAACGCATCCAGCGGCTGGCCAGGAGACTGGAGGAGATCGTGGCGCGACACGGCGACCAGGCCGACGCCGAAACCGCGGAACTGGCGCTGTGGCTGGACGTGGTGGCCAAACGCAATCTGGTGCTGACCTTCGGCGGCGGCGTCAACGAGATCCAGCGCGAGCTGATCGCCACCGCCGGGCTCGGCTTGCCGAGGGTGCCGCGATGAGCATCCAGGAAGCGGCCGCCCGCATCGCCACACGCGGGGAATCCGCGCCGAGGGCCGCGCGCGACGCGGTCAACCAGGCGATGGTGAACAACTGGGTCGAAGCCATCGGCGACCGCAATCCGGTGTACGTGGACGAAGAGTTCGCCACCAAGAGTGTCCACAAGGGACTCGTCGCGCCGCCCGCGATGGCGCAGGTGTGGACGATGGGCGGGCTGCACTGGACGAGGGCGTCGGACGATCCGCTCGGCGCGATGATGGAGGTGCTCGACGAAGCCGGGTTCACCTCGGTCGTCGCGACGAACTCCGAGCAGAACTACTTCCGCTACCTCCGGCACGGCGAACGGGTCGAAGCGACCGCGAAACTCGAGAGTGTCGTCGGGCCGAAACGCACCGCGCTGGGCGAAGGCTGGTTCGTGACGACGAAGACCACCTGGTACGTCGGCGACGAGGCCGTCGCGGACATGGTGTTCCGGGTGCTGAAGTTCCGCCCGCCGGGAGCCGAGCCCGCCAAGGCGGCCGCCCCGGTACTGCGACCGGTGATCAGCAAGGACACCGAGTTCTTCTGGGCAGGACTGCGTGACGGGGAACTGCGGATCCAGCGATGGGGCGAGACCCTGCGTCATCCGCCCGGTCCGATGCCGCCGGACGGCGACCTCGGCGCGAAGCCGGATTACGTCGTCGCGTCCGGCCGGGGCACGGTCTACAGCTACGTGGTGCACCACCATCCGAAGGTCCCCGGCAAGGATCTGCCGTTCGTGGTCGTGCTCGTCGAGCTGGAGGAAGGCGTCCGGGTGATGGGCGAGCTGCTCGACGCCGATCCCGAAACCGTCCACATCGGACTCCCGGTAGAGGCGGCTTTCGTGAAGATCGATGAGGAACTGACGCTGCCGGCTTGGAGGGTCGCGCGATGAAGGACTGTTCGGTCGGCACCGAGCTGCCGCCGCTGACGATCGAAGCCACCCCGACGTTCGTGGTGAGCACCGCGCTGGCGACCCGGGACTTCCAGGACGTCCACCACGATCGCGACGCCGCCGTGCAACGCGGGTCCAAGGACATCTTCCTCAACATCCTCACCGACACCGGCCTGGTGCAGCGGTTCGTCACCGACTGGGCGGGGCCGGAGGCGTTCGTACGGTCGATCAAGATCCGGCTCGGCGTGCCCTGTTACGCCTACGACACGCTGACCTTCACCGGACGGGTGACGGAGCGGGACGGCGACGACGTGGTGGTCTCGGTGTCCGGTGTGGACAGTCTCGGTGAGCACGTGGTGGGCACCGTGGCGCTGACGCTGGGAGGCGAGTGATGACCCTGTCCGGTCGGGCGGCCATCGCCGGTATCGGTGCCACGGAGTTCTCGAAGGATTCCGGGCGCAGTGAGCTGCGGCTGGCGGCGGAAGCGGTATCGAGCGCGGTGAAGGACGCGGGGCTCACTCCGTCCGATGTGGACGGTCTGGTGTCGTTCACCATGGACGGCAACAGCGAGATCGCCGTCGCGCGGGAACTGGGCATCCCCGAACTCAAGTTCTTCAGCCGGATCCATTACGGCGGCGGGGCCGCGGCCGCGACCGTGCAGCAGGCCGCGATGGCCGTCGCGACCGGGGTCGCGGACGTCGTCGTCGCGTACCGGGCGTTCAACGAACGGTCCGGCATGCGGTTCGGGCAGGTGTCCTCGGCCGCGGCGGGGCAGGTGAACTCCTCCGGCGTCGACAACGCGTTCCACTACCCGATGGGGATCGCGACCCCGGCCGCGACCGTCGCCATGCTCGCCCGGCGGTACATGCACGAGTACGGCGCGACCAGCGAGGATTTCGGCAAGGTGGCCGTCGTCGACCGTGCCCGCGCGGCGACCAACCCCAAGGCGTGGTTCTACGGCAAACCGATCACGCTCGAAGACCATCAGGCCTCCCGCTGGGTCGCCGAGCCGTTGCACCTGCTGGACTGCTGCCAGGAGAGCGACGGCGGGGTCGCCCTGGTGATCGTCAGCGCCGAGCGGGCGCGTGACCTGCCGCACCGGCCTGCCGTGATCGCGGCGGCCGCGCAGGGGAGCGGGCCGGACCAGTACGTGATGACCAGCTACTACCGTGACGATCTCCCGGCGCTGCCCGAAATGGGTGTCGTGGGACGGCAGCTGTGGGAGCAGTCCGGGCTGGGGCCCGGCGACATGGACCTGGCCGTGCTGTACGACCATTTCACCCCTTATGTCCTGATGCAGCTGGAAGAACTCGGTTTCTGCGGGAAGGGCGAGGCCAAGGACTTCATCGGCGGCGGAACCCTGGAACTCGACGGGAAACTCCCGCTCAACCCGCACGGCGGGCAGCTGGGGGAGGCCTACATCCATGGGATGAACGGGATCGCCGAGGGCGTCCGGCAGCTCCGGGGCGGCGCCGTCAACCAGGTCGACGGGGCGTCACGGGTGCTGGTGACCGCCGGTACCGGCGTCCCCACGAGCGGACTGATCCTGACCGCGGGCTGACATCACCTCAATGCCCGATGGTGTACTAGAGCGGTACCTGCCACGGTGAAAGGGTTACCGGCCGGGAGGTGCCATGTCCGGACCAATCGTCGTCGCGTGGACCCTGACCGCGGTGTTCGCCGCGCTCGTCCTGCCCTGCGTGCTGAGACTCGTCCGGTTGGACTACGGCAGGCAGGGCGCGGCGGTCCGCAACGGCGACCTGGCCGAACTGCTGCTCGTCGTCGCCATGGTCGCGATGCTGTCCCCGGTCGGTGGCCCGATCCCGGCGGCGGGCTGGCAGGCGGTGCTGGCGCTGACCGCGGGCTGGTTCGCCGTCTCGTGGTGGAAGGGGCGGCGGTCCGGGCACGCCTCGTGCGGGCACCACGCCGTCTCCGCCACCGCGATGCTGTTCATGGTGACGTTCATGCCTCACAGCGAGGTCACCCACGGGCCGTGGCTGGTGATGTCCGGCCCCGGTGGCACTTCGGCACTGTGGCTTTCGCTGATCTTCGGTGCCGTGGCCGCGTATTTCGCGGCGGACGCCGTGCGCGCGGGGGTACTCGCGGCGCGGGGCGCGGAAGAGTCCGGTCAGATGTCGCGGCGGGTGTGCCGGGTGATCATGGGGCTGGGGATGGGCTACATGCTGCTGGGCGCCGCCGTCTGACCTCTGGGGTGTGTCGCGAAGGCCACTTACGAGACCGGGACGCGGCGCACGACGCCCGCCTCGGCGGTGCCCACGTCCGGCAGGCCCTCTGCCGGGTTGTCCGCGGCCCACTTCGCGGCGTTGGCGATGTCCTTGTTCAGCGCGACGATCAGCGCCTCCGACGACGGGTACGCCTCCTGCTCGCGCAGGTGGTGGCCCAGCCAGACGGTCAGCACCTCGCCGTAGAGGTCGCCGCTGAAGTCCAGCAGATGCGCCTCGACGAGCCGGTAGCCGTCCGCGCCGTAGTAGGTCGGCCGCCTGCCGACCGAGACCGCCGCCGCGATCCGGGTGCCGTCGGCGCGTTCGGCCCAGCCCGCCCACACTCCGTCGCCGACTTGGCCGTCTTGGTCGCGCAGCGCGATGTTGGCGGTCGGGAAGCCCAGCTCCCTGCCCCGCTGATCGCCCTTCTCCACCTGGCCACGGACCACGAAGTACTCCGCCGTCATGCCGCTCCCGTCCCCTGCCGTCACGAAAGCCATGAATATCATGCCTCGCAGCCGCGGTCGACCGCCGTTCACGTCGCGAGAGGCGTCCACTGTGTACTGAATCATCTGGAGGAACCCGCGTCCGCGATCTACCACCGCGATCGTGGGGCCTTCGGCCGGAGCGGGTTCATGCGTATAGCCCTTTGCCTGGGGCATCTCAGCTCCGCCACCTGGCTGAATCACGTGGTGACGAGCCGGTACCCGAGGTCGAGTTCCGTCCGGCCGAGGAGGCCGACGTGATGCCGGTGCCAATGCCCGTCCGCGAGATCGGCGCGCAGCCGCTCGACCGCCGTCGCGACGACGTTCTGGTCCAGCAGCGCCACCCCGGACATCCCCGCACGCACGCGCTCGGACAGGTAGGCCTCGGGCCTGCGCCAATACGCGCCGAGGAACCCGTCGACGCAGTCCGACGGCACCGGCAGCGGAACCACCGTGGGAGTCTGCCCTGCCGCGGTCAGTTCCTCGACGACCCTGTCGAGACAGGCCAGCCTGCTTTCGTGTTCGGCGATCTCCGGCAGGTAGTCCCGCACCAGCCAGAACCGCGCGAACACCGCCTGATCCCAGGTCACGATCACCTGGCGGCGGGACACGCGTCGCAGCTCGGCCAGCCCGGCGGTCACGTCCGTCCAGTGGTGCACGGTCAGCACCGCCAGGGCGGCATCGAAGGCACCGTCGGGGAAGGGCAGCCCTTCCGCGCACGCCTGCACGGCCGGGGCCGCGGTGGACGCACGCTGCGCGATCATCCGCCGCGACGGCTCGACGGCCACCACGTCGCGGTCTTCCGGCTCGTAGGAACCGGCTCCGGCCCCGACGTTGACCACCGAGCGCGCGTCGCCGAGAGCGGCGGTGACGGCGGCGGCGATGCGGGGATCCGGGCGTCTCGATCGCGCGTAGTCCCGGCCGAGTTCGGCATACGGGTCCGAGATCAAGGGGCGCACCTGCCCGAGTCTAGCCAGAGCCGCTACCTGCGGGAACGATGATTCAGTCTGTCGTGGTCAAGAAAGTGTCGGAAAGGACGGGAGCCTCGTCCCGGTCCGGTGCCGTGGTGGTGATCAGCAGCCCGGCGGGCTCGCGCCAGACCCGGGTCCGCAGCGGTTCGCCCGGGAAGACGACGCCGGCGAACTTGGCCGAGAACGACGCGACGCGGGCGGTGTCGCCGTCGAGGAATTCGTCGGTGACGGCCTTCGCGATGACGCCGTAGGTGCACAGGCCGTGCAGGATCGGCTTGTCGAACCCGGCCGCCGCGGCGAACGCGGGATCGGCGTGCAGGGGGTTGCGGTCCCCGCAGAGCCGGTAGAGCAGCGCCTGCTGCGGCAACGTCGGCGTGTCGATGACCGCGTCCGGATCCCGCGACGGCAGCTCGACGCGGTCGGACGGGCCGCGCTCGCCGCCGAAACCCCCTTCGCCACGGGCGAAGATGCTCGACCGCAAAGTCCACAGTGGAGTGCCGTCCGAGTCGGTGGCGACCGTCTCGTTCACGATCACGGCCGCCTTGCCCTTGTCGAAGACGTCGACGATCCGCGTGCGCGCCACGGCCTTCCCCGAGACCGGGATCGGCCGGTGCGCGATCACCTCCTGCTTGCCGTGCAACACTTTCCCGAGGTCGACCTCGATACCGGGGAACGAGACCGCGGGCGGCTCGAACACGCGCAGGTTCGCCGCCACGGTGGCGAACGTCGGCAGCACCTGGAGGCCGTCCTCGTAGGTGTAGCGCAGCTCGCGCGGGCTCGCCGGATCCGCGCCCGCACCGAGCGCCAGGTGGTAGAGCTGCACGTCCGACGTGGTCCAGGCGAAGCTCACCTCGCCGAGGTCGGCGCCGATCGCGACCGAGGGATCGATGGGCACGGAGACTCCTCAGATGCTGTGGTTTGTGCGTGCTTGGAGACCGAACACGCGTGCTTGGGGGCGGAACTCGCGTGCTTGGAGGCGGAACTGCGTGATCCGGCTCCAAGCACGCATGTTCGGAACTCCTACTCGTAGGTGACGGTGACCTCGTCGGTCAGCGGCAGGGACTGGCACGCCAGAACGATGCCTTCGGCGATGTCGTCGCCGTCGAGGACCTCGTTGTTCAGCATCTTCACCTCACCGGAGGTGACTCGGCAGGCGCACGCGCTGCACTGGCCCTCGCGGCACGAGTACGGCGCGTCGAAGCCCTTTTCCAGCAACAGGTCCAGCAGTTTCGTCCGGCGGGGCCAGGTGAGCTTCTTCGTTTCCCCGTCGAGGGTGACCTCGACCGACGCCGGGGTCTCGGCCTCTTCGACGGCGACCGGCTCGGCCACTTCGAACGGATTCCCGCCCAGGGAAAGGAACCGCTCCAGGTGGATACGCTTGCGCGGCAACCCGAGGTCCTTGAGCACCGTGCGCGCGGCGTCCATGAACGGGCCAGGCCCGCAGATGAACGCCTCGTGCGCGGTGTACGGCGCCACCAAGGCGCGCAGGTGTGCCTCGGTCGGAAGTCCTTGCAGGCTCTCCAGCCAGTGCACGACGACCAGCCGGTCCTGGTACCGGGCGGCGAGGTCCGCCAGTTCCCGCGCGAAGATCACCGAACGCTCGTCGCGATTGGCGTACAGCAGCACCACCTTGCCGGTGCCGTGCTCCAGCGCGGACTTGAGGATCGACATCACCGGCGTGATACCGCTGCCGCCCGCGAGCAGCAGGAAGTCCTCATCGAGCGACGCGGGGCTGAACACTCCGGCCGGCGGCAGGACCTGCACCTCCTGCCCGGCCTGGAGGTTGTCGCAAAGCCAGTTCGACCCATAGCCGTCGGCGGTGCGCTTGACGGTGACCTGCACCCGGTTCTCATGCGGCGCGCTGGAGAGCGAGTAGCAGCGGGCCACCGACCCGGTCCGGTCGCTCGGCACGCGCAGAGTGAGGAACTGCCCTGGGGCGTATGCGAAAGCCGAAGCGTGCTCGGCCGGGATCTCGAACACGATCGACCGCGCGTCGGCCGTCTCGGTGATCACCTCGGCCACGGTCACGGTGACGGGACCGCTCATTCGGGCACCTCCAGCAGGCCGTCCTTCAACGCGGCTTCGATGCTCTCGCTGAGATTGCCGCAGGTGTCGAGCAACGCCGTCTGCGCCCCGGAAGCCTTCTGCTCGGCGAACACCGGGCAGCTGCGGGACGCGTCGGTCGTCCACTGGATGCTGGTGTGCTGCACGCTGTTCTTCTTGACCAGCACGCAGGTCCCGCACGCGCGGCAGCTCAGCGGCTGAAGCCCGGCGGTGAGGAACTCGACGGTCTCGGGCTTCACACCCCGGCCTCTTCCGCCTGCTGCCGCGCCAGGTTCTCGGCCACCTCCGCCGCCCAGACCTCGTTGGCGCGGCTGGTGTCCACTTCGAACTCGAACCGGCGCGTCATGTCCTCGGTGACGTCGGCCGCGTCCACATAGAACTGGTCGTACCAGCGGCGCAGCTGGTAGACCGGCCCGTCCTCCTCGCACAGCAACGGGTTGTCGATGCGGGTCTTGTTGCGCCAGATCTCCACGTCCTGCAGGAAGCCGACGCCGATGCCCTTGGCGAACTTCCCGGCGATCTTGTCCGCGTGCTCGTCCGAGACGCCCTCGAACTTCTTCACGCTCACGCCCCACTGCAGCACGAACGAGTTCTCGGTGACCGGGTAGTGGCAGTTGATCAGCACGTTCTCGATCTCGAAACCCTGGTACGTGTTGAGCAGCTTGTTGATCATGTACGACGGCCCGAAATACGACGCCTCCGACCGCAGCAGGTTCTCTTCGCCGCCGTAGTTCGACGCCATTCCCTTGTCCGGGCGGCCCTTCGTGTTCAGGTACTGCGTGGCGATGTGGCCCTCGAACACGTTCTTGAAGTAGGTCGGGAAGGCGTAGTGGATGTAGAAGAAGTGCGCCATGTCGACCATGTTGTCGATGATCTCGCGGCAGTTGGAGCCCTCGATGAGCACCGAGTCCCAGGTCCAGTTGCTCCACTCGCCGGTGAACACGCCCTCGATCCGCGGGATGACGACGTCCTCGGGCGGCGGGTTGCCCTCCGGGTCGTGCCAGACGAACAGCTGCTTGTTCTCCTCCAGCACGATCCACGACTTCGTCCGTGCCCGCAGCGGAACCCGTTTGGCGTAGGGGATCGAGACGCATTTGCCGTTGCCGTTCCAGCGCCAGTCGTGGAACGGGCAGGCGATCTCGTCACCCTTGACCTCGCCCTGGGTGAGGTCGCCGCCCATATGGCGGCAGTACCCGTCGAGCACGTTCAGCTTGCCGGACGAATCGGCGAAGACCACCAGTTTCGTCCCGAACGCCGTGATGGCGTGCGGCTTCCCGTCGCGGAACGGCTCGGCCAGGCCGAGACAGTGCCAGCCGCGCGCGAACCGCGAAGGGGGCGCGCCCGCGTCGATCTGCCGTACGGATTCCGTCGTCATCGGCTGCCTCCCGCTTTGGTGTGATCTTGCTGCGCGAGATGCTCGGCCGCAAGGTAGCCGAACACCATCGCCGGGCCGATCGTCGCGCCTGGGCCGGCGTAGGTGCGGCCCATCACCGCCGCGCTCGTGTTGCCCGCCGCGTAAAGTCCGTCGATCACCGACCCGTCTTCGCGCAGGACACGCGCGTGCGGGTCGATCCTCAAGCCGCCCTTGGTACCCAGGTCGCCGGGCACGATCTTCACCGCGTAGTACGGCGCGACGTCCAGCGGGCCCAGACTCGGGTTGAGTTTGTTCCGCGGGTCGCCGTAGTAGTGGTCGTACGCGCTGCGCCCGCGGTGGAAGTCCTCGTCCACGCCGCTTCCGGCGAAGCCGTTGAACCGCCGCACGGTGGCCTCCAGCGCGTCGGCCGGGACCTCGATCCGCTCGGCGAGTTTCGCGATCGTGCTCGCTTTGACCGCGATGCCCGCTTTGAACCAGCGGCCGGGCAGGGGCTGGCGAGGGCCGAGGCCGGTGAACATGTACCGGTTGCGGTTGCGCTGGTCGAACACCAGCCAGGTCGGGATGTTCGCGCCGGGGCCGTCACCCTCGCCGTACATCGCGTGCACGGCCTCGACGTACGGCGCCGACTCGTTGACGAAGCGTTCGCCTCGCGCGTTGACCATGAGGCAGCCCGGCCGCGACCGTTCGGCGAGCGCGAACCACGGGCCGCCGGTCAGCGGGATGGACGGGCCCCACCACGCGTCGTCCATCAGGTCGACGGCCGCGCCGAGTTTGAGCCCGGCGTCGATGGCGTCGCCGGTGTTGGCCTCGGCGCCGACGGTCCACTCCGTACCGATGGGCGCCCGCTGGTACTTGACCCGCATCTCTTCGTTGCGCTCGAACCCGCCGGCGCCGAGGACGACGCCGAGCCGCGCGCGGATCGGCTTGTCCTCGCCCTCATGGCGCACGACGACGCCGGTCACCCGGTCGCCTTCGCTCTCCAGATCCACCAGAGGCGTGTTCAGCCAGACGGGGACATCCGCCCGGCGCAGACCTTCACGCAGACCGGCCGCAAGCGCTTGCCCCATGGAAAGAAGCCGCTGCCGCCGGATCCGGCCGGTCAGCCAGCGGCCGCCGAGACTCAGCACGCGGAGGATGCCGCGCGGATGCCGGGCGAGCAGGCTCAGCCACCGATAGTCCGCCTGGGTGATCGGGGCGCCGAGCGGGGGCGCGCTGTACGGCGGCTCCAGGTTCGCCAGCTCCGGTCCGAGCAGGTTGCCGTCGAGCGCGGCCGGTTCGACCGACCGTCCGCCGGCCCGCCCGCCGGGGGCTTCCGGGTGGTAGTCCGAGTAGCCGCGAACCCAGCGGAAGCGCAACGGTGTCTTGTCGCAGACGAAGGACAGGACCTCGGGGCCGCGGTCGAGGAAGGCCGACCGGAGTTCGGCGGGGACCACGTCACCGACGATCGATTCGAGGTATTCGCGCGCCCGTTCCGGGGGCTCCTCGATCCCGGCCGCCCGCAGCGCGTGGTTGCCGGGAATCCAGACGCCGCCGCCGGAGCGCGCCGTCGAACCGCCGAAGTGGGCGGCCTTCTCCACGACCAGGACCTCGAGTCCCCGGTGGGCTGCGGACAGTGCGGCGGTCATCCCGGCGGCACCACTGCCGACCACGATCACGTCGTACTCCATACGCCCCTCACCTGAAACACGTTGTAGGAAGCATGTAGCAGCATCCGCGCTGCTCCAGTCACCATAGACGAGAACGTGTTCTAGTTCTAGGGTGGGGGCATGGACTCCCTCGTCGCGGATGTGGTGATCGTGGGTTTCGGTGCGGCCGGCGCCTGTGCGGCGATCGAGGCCGCCGACGCCGGTGCCCGGGTGCTCGTGCTGGACCGGTTCTCCGGCGGTGGCGCGAGCGCGGTCAGTGGTGGTGTCGTCTACGCCGGGGGCGGGACGGCGCAGCAGCGGGACGCGGGCGTCGACGACAGCGTCGACGCGATGTACGACTACCTGCGGCTCGAGGCCGGCGACGTCGTCTCGGAGGAGACCCTGCGGCGTTTCTGTGCGGGCAGCACGGAGATGATCTCCTGGCTGGAAGGCAACGGCGTGCCTTTCGAGGGCAGTCTGTGCCCGTACAAGACGTCGTACCCGAGCGACGAGCACTATCTGTACTACTCGGGCAGCGAGGCGGCGGGCGGTTTCCGTGACGCCGCCAAGCCCGCGCCGCGCGGACATCGCGTCAAGGGGCCGGGCACTTCGGGAAAACTGCTGATGAAACGGCTCATGGAGGCGGTCCGGAGCCGCGGGATCCAGGTGCTGCCGCAGACCGCCGCGCGGAACCTCATCATCGACGAGGACGGGACCGTGACCGGTGTCGTCGTCTCGTCTTTGCGGGACGCTCCCGCTCGCGTGCGGGCCGCGCACCGGAGGCTGTCGGCGTATGCCGCCAAACCGGGGATCTACGTGCCCTCGCTGCGGAAGTCGCTGCACCGGCGAGCGGAGCGCATCGAGCGTCGCTACGGCCGTGAGCTGAGGATTTCCGCCTCGCGTGGGGTCGTTCTCGCGGCGGGCGGGTTCATCGCGAACCGCGAGATGGTGCGCGAGCACGCGCCCGCGTATCGCGGTGGACTGGCACTCGGGACGTCGGCCGACGACGGATCCGGCATCCGGATGGGGGTCGAGGCGGGCGGGGCCACCGCGGAGCTCGGGCGGATCTCCGCCTGGCGGTTCATCACCCCGCCGTCGGCGTTCCTCGGCGGCCTGCTCGTGGACGAGACGGGCGGCCGGATCATCGACGAGTCCCGGTACGGCGCGGCCGTCGGCGAACGCATGATCGCCGGACACGAAGGGCGTGGCTGGCTCCTGGTCGACGACGCCATCATCCGGGAGGTCCGGCGGGACGCGCGCGGGCAAAGTCAATGGTTCCAAGGACTTCAGGTGCGGTACCTGCTGCGCCGGCGCGTCGTCGCCGGTTCGCTCGACGAGGTCGCGCGCAAGGCCGGCGTCGATCCCGGCGGGCTGGCCGCCAGTGTCGAGGCGGCGAGGTCCGGCGCGGATCCGACGGGTAAACCCGCGGAGTTCGCGCGGCCGCTGGATCAGGGGCCGTACTCGCTGATCGATGTGTCGATCAAGCCGAACCTGGGCTATCCGTGCCCGATGCTGACGCTGGGTGGCCTGGTCGTCGACGAGGAGACCGGGGCGGTGCGCTCCGCCGCCGGCGCCCCGATTCGCGGGCTGTACGCGGCCGGCCGCACCGCGGTGGGAATCTGTTCTAAGTCCTACGTGAGTGGTCTGTCGCTGGCCGACTGCGTGTTTTCCGGGCGGCGTGCCGGACTGCACAGTGCGCTCGACCGGGGATCGGTCGACAAAAACGAGAACGTGTTCTAGTCTTGGACCCGGTTCACCGAGTACGGCGAGAGAGGGAACGCATATGAGCGAGCACGCCGCGCAGGACGTGATCGCGGGGATCCGGGAGCTGCTGCCGGTCCTGCGGGAGCGGGCGCAGGAGGCGGAGGACGCCAGGCGCGTTCCCGAGGAGTCCGTCAAAGCCCTGCAGGAGACCGGGTTCTTCAAACTGCTGCAGCCGAAGACGTTCGGTGGCCTCGAGGCCGACCCGGTGAGCTTCTACACCGCCGTCAAACTCGTCGCGAGCGCGTGCGGCTCCACCGGCTGGGTCGCCTCCATCCTCGGCGTCCACCCGTGGCACCTCGGCCTGTTCGAGGCGCAGGCGCAGCAGGACGTCTGGGGTGACGACAGCGACGTCCGGATCTCTTCGTCGTACGCGCCGATGGGCAAGGCGGACGTCGTCGACGGCGGGTACCGGCTCAGCGGGCGCTGGAGCTTCTCCTCCGGCTGCGACCACGCGACCTGGGTGCTGCTGGGCGGCCCGGTGTTCAAGGACGGCAAACCGGTCGACTTCTGCACCTACCTGGTGCCGATCTCCGACTACACGATCGAAGACGTCTGGGATACCGTGGGCCTGCGCGGCACCGGGTCCAACGACATCGTCGTGAACGATGTCTTCGTGCCGAAGCATCGCGCGCTGAGCTTCATCGCGACGTCGAAGTGCAAGACGCCCGGGCAGGAGATCAATCCCGGGCCCCTGTACAAACTTCCTTATGGTTCGGTGCATCCGAGCACGATCACCGCGCCGATCATCGGGATGGCGCAAGGCGCGTACGATGCGCACGTCGAGTACCAGGGCAAGCGGGTCCGCGCGGCGTACGCGGGAGAACAGTCCAAAGAGGACCCGTTCGCCAAGGTGCGGATCGCCGAGGCGGCGAGCGAGATCGACGCGGCCTGGCTCCAGCTGACGCACAACATCGACGAGCTGTACCAGCTGGCGTGCAAGGGGGAGAAGCTGCCGTTCCCCACGCGGTTGCGGGTCCGCCGCGATCAGGTCCGCGGTACCGAGCGCGCGATCTTCGCGATCGACAGGCTTTTCGAGAACTCCGGTGGCCGCGCCTTGCGGGCCGGAACCCCGATCCAGCGGTTCTGGCGCGATGCCCACGCCGGCCGGGTGCACGCGGCGAACGACGCCGAGCGCGCCTACGTCATGTTCGGAACCGGCGCCTTCGGGCTGCCCGTCGAGAATGCGATGGTCTGATGACCGAAGGCAAGTACGTCACCGTCCAAGGTGGACTCAAGCTGCACTACCACGAGGCGGGCGCGGAGCACCAGGAGACGGCGATCCTGCTGCACGGCGGCGGCCCCGGCGCGTCGGCGTGGAGCAACTTCGGCCGTAACCTGCCGGTGTTCGGCAAGAACTACCGGACGCTGGCGATCGACCAGCCCGGGTTCGGCCGGTCGGACAAGCCGACCGAGCATCCGCAGTACTTCCGCCACAGCGCGGACGCCGTGGTCGCGCTCATGGACGAACTCGGCATCGAGCGGGCGCATTTCGTCGGGAACTCGCTCGGCGGCGGGACTTCCGTACGGCTCGCGCTCAACCATCCGAAACGCGCCGGCCGTCTCGTCCTGATGGGACCGGGCGGCCTGAGCGTGAACCTGTTCGCGCCCGATCCCACCGAGGGCATCAAGAACCTCGGCCGGTTCAGCGCCCCGCCGGGCCCGAGCCGCGAGAAACTCGAAGCCTTCCTGCGGATCATGGTGCACGACCAGTCGCTGATCACCGACGAGCTGATCGACGAGCGATTCGCCGCGGCGAGCGCGCCGGAGTCCCTGGCGGCGATGAAGGCGATGGGCAAGTCGTTCGCCCAGCCCGACACCTACGAAGAGGGCATGCTGTGGCGTGAGGCGCATCGACTGCGTCAGCGTGTGCTGCTCATCTGGGGCAGGGAAGACCGCGTCAACCCGCTCGACGGCGCCCTGCTCGCGCTCAAGACGATCCCGCGTGCCCAGCTGCACGTGTTCGGCGGCTGCGGCCACTGGGCGCAGCTGGAGAAGTTCGACGTGTTCAACCGGCTGGCACTCGACTTCCTGGGAGCCTCCTGATGAGTATCCGTTCGCTCGCCTACCTCCGCATCGAAGCCACCGACATGGCCGCGTGGCGTGAATACGGGCTGAAGGTCCTCGGCATGGTCGAGGGCTCCGGCACCAATCCGGAAGCGCTCTACCTGCGCATGGACGATTTCCCGGCGCGGCTCGTGATCTTCCCCGGTGAGCACGACCGGCTCGCCGTGGCCGGCTGGGAGGTCGCCAACGCCGGCGAACTCGACGAGATCCGGGCTTCGCTCGACGCGCACTCGGTGCCGTACAAGGAAGGCACGCCGGATCAGCTGGCCGATCGCCGGGTCGACGGCTTAGTGTCCTTTGAGGACCCGTCGGGTAACACGCTCGAGGTGTTCCACGGCGTCGCGCTGCAGCACCGGCGCGTCGTCAGTCCTTATGGGCACAAGTTCGTGACCGGTGAGCAAGGACTCGGACACGTCGTACTGTCCACACACGACGATGACGCTTCTCTGCGGTTCTACCGTGACGTACTCGGGTTCCGGCTGCGGGACTCGATGAAACTGCCGCCGCAGATGGTCGGCAGGCCCGCCGACGGCGCTCCGGCGTGGCTGCGGTTCTTCGGCTGCAACCCGCGTCACCACAGTCTCGCGTTCCTCCCGATGCCGACACCCAGCGGCATCGTGCACCTCATGGTCGAAGTGGAGAACACTGACGACGTCGGCCTCTGCCTCGACCGGGCCATCCGCCGGAAGGTGCCGATGTCGGCCACCCTGGGGCGGCACGTCAACGATCTGATGCTCTCGTTCTACATGAAGACCCCCGGCGGCTTCGACGTCGAATACGGCTGCGAGGGGCGTCAAGTGGACGACGAGAGCTGGATCGCCCGAGAGAGTACGGCGGTTTCCTTGTGGGGACACGACTTTTCAGTCGGCGCACGTCGAGTATCAGGGCAGTCGTGACCCCGGTGACGGACCTCGGCGCGGAGATCGATCCGGCGCGGTTCCGCACGGTGCTCGGGCACTTCTGCACCGGCGTCGCGGTGGTGACCGGACACGACGGCACGGCGCCGGTGGGCTTCGCGTGCCAGTCGTTCGCGGCGCTTTCCCTCGATCCGCCGCTGGTGCTTTTCTGCCCTGCCAAGACTTCCCGGACCTGGACGGTGCTCGCCGAGTCCGGCCGGTTCGCCGTCAACGTGCTCGCCGAGGACCAGCAAGAGGTCAGCGCGGTGTTCGGCGCGCGGGGCGCGGACAAGTTCGCGTCGGTCGACTGGACCCCCGCCCCGTCCGGATCCCCTTTGCTGGCAGGGGCTCTGACGTGGATCGACTGCACGCTCGAAGCGGTGCACGAGGCGGGTGACCATTACGTCGTCGTCGGCAGGGTCACCGCGCTCGGGGAACCGTCCGACGCCCGGCCGCTGCTGTTCCATCGCGGGCGGTACACGGTGACCGAGCCGGTGACGGACGCGCTCGCCGCGCTCATGCCCTGGCCGCGTCCTGACGATTGGCTCTGATCGGCTCACCGGCTTCGTGCAGACTGCGCAACGCGAGCGAGTACGACTCGATGAGCCCGGTCTCGTGGTACGGGACGCCGATCTCCGCGCAGTATCCTTGAACGATGGGCCGGGCGCGGCGAAGATGCGGCGATGGCATGCTCGGGAACAAGTGGTGCTCGATCTGGTAGTTGAGCCCGCCGAGCGCGACGTCGACGATCCTGCCGCCGCGGACGTTGCGCGACGTGAGCACCTGCTTGCGGAGGAAGTCGAGTTCGGTGTCGCCGGACAGGATCGGCATCCCCTTGTGGTTGGGTGCGAAGATCGATCCCATGTAGACGCCCCACAGTGCTTTGTGGACGATGAAGAAGACGAGCGCCTTGCCGGGGGAGAGGACCACGAGCAGCGCGCTGAAGTAAAGCGCGAAATGTGCCAGCAGCAAGGCCGCTTCGAGCCCGCGCCGCCGGAGACCCGGCTTCGCGACCGAGCGGATACCGGAGAAGTGCAGGTTCAGGCCTTCGAGGGTGAGCAACGGGAAGAACAGGAACGCCTGGTAACGGCCGATGAACCGGGGGAGGCCCTTGCTGGCCCGCGCCTGGTCCTTCGACCACACGAGGATGTCCGGATCGACGTCGGGGTCGAGGTCCTCGTGGTTCGGGTTCGCGTGGTGACGGGTGTGCTTGTCCATCCACCAGCCGTAACTCATGCCGACGCCGAGGTTCCCCGCGATCCGGCCGGCGATCTCGCTCGGACGACGGGTGCGGAACACCTGCCGGTGCGCGAGATCGTGCGACAGCAACGCGATCTGGCCGAACATCACCGCCTGGAAGACGGCGATCCCCAGCTGCCACCAGGAATCCCCGATCGCGAAGAAGGCGATCCAGCCGGAGACCAAGAGGGTGGCGACCAGGCCGATGCGGAAGGCGTAGTAGCCGGGACGGCGGTCGAGGAGGCCCGCTTCGCTGACGCGGCGGGACAGACGGGCGAAATCGCTGCCTGTGCGGAGGTTTGCGGTCACCGTTGTGAGTCTCGTCGGGGGTGGGGGTGGAGTGAATGCGGTGCGCCGGTGGGTTGGTGCGGGGGTTGGCCCTACCTTGGGGCCGTGATGTTCAGGGCGCGGACGTGGTATCTGCGGGTCGTGTGGCGGCACGAATTCGCCGAGGAACCCGTGGAGATCCTCAGCGAGGTCGGTCCCGGTGGCCATGAGCGCCGGAAGGTGGAGCGGTTCCGGGACGGCAGGCTCGGTTGGGCCGACGAAAAGGACGAGGTGGGCGGCACCGGCTCGGGTGTGGTCCCCGTCCCGCCTTTTGCCGAGATCAACTCGCAGGAGGAATTCGTGGCGTCCAGGATCACCGGCGACGAGTTTGAGCAGGCGTGGCGACAAGCGCTCGGCGGGCAGTGAGCGCCCGGATTCGGAGGGCCTTCGCTCAGCGGTGATAGACATTTTCGGATGTTTTTGCCCGGCCGCTCCTCTATTCGTGGCCGTCGAACTTGTGTTCGAGTATGATCTTGGCCATGACCACATCTCTTGCTTTTAATCCGAAGGCTGCTCGTTTTCTGGATGCCGCTTATGCCGAGGAGGTTGTGCTTCGTCGGGCGCAGGGGCGGCAGGTGCGTTCGATAGCGGGGTTCGCCGGGGTGGGTGGGTCGCGAAGATCGGTGACCGAGGAGGTCGCGTTGGCGTTCTCGGTCTCCCGTAATCAGGCGTATCTGCTGGTCGAAACCTCGTCCGCCCTGGTGGCCCGGTTGCCGAACACGTTGGCGGCGCTGGAGAACGGTGATATCGATCTGTACAAGGCGTCGAAAGTGTCCCAGCTGACCCGCGAGGTGTCCGATGAGGTCGCCGCGCGGGTGGACGCCTGGATGGCGAAGCGTCTCGCCGGCCGTGATCCCGGGGCGATCCGGAAATCGGTGGATCACGCGGTGCAGAAGTTCGATCCCGGCGGCTACCGGGAACGCGCCGCGGCCAAACGCGCGTTACGGCATGTGTCGCTGGAACACGAGGACGAGACCATGTCGAAGCTGTCGGGCTGGCTCCCCGCCGAGGTCGCCAGTTCGATCTACGCGTCCCTGAGCCACGCGGCCAAGAACCGCCGCAAGGCCGACATGTCCCGCACCCTCGACCAGCACCGGGCGGATATTTTCGCCGAACGGTTGCTGGCCGAGGACGGCCACGGGACACCGCGGGCGCATGTCCATGTCTATGTCTATGTCGACTTGCTGACCCTGACCGGTGCCCGGGAAGATCCCGCGACCCTCGCCGGCTACGGACCCATTCCTGGCTGGCTCGTGCGAGAGATCGCCGCCGACCCTGGCTCGACGTGGTCGCGGTTGATCACCGACCCCACTACCGGGCAACTTCTCGAAGCCAGTTCGGGCACCTACCGGTCCCCGGCCTCACTCGCCCGCCTGATCAGAGCCCGGGATCGGGAATGTACCCACCCTGGCTGCCACCGCCCGGCGGAGTTCTCCGAGATCGACCACATCACCACCTGGGCCCGCCACGGCACCACCGATCACCACAACTGCCACGCCGCCTGCAAGATCCACAACCTCCTCAAAGAAGAACCCGGCTGGGCCGCGGAACCCACCGGCAACGGCGGCATGACCATCACCACCCCCACCGGCCACACCTACACCGCAACACCCGAACCACTCCACGACCCACGCCCCCAACCGGAGGACGACACCCCACCCTTTTGATCGGCGCGGGCCTGCTCGCGGCTACCCGGACGCGCGACGGGTAGGGCACCAACGCGCCCTCGGACCGGCGCGCCAGAAACCGGCGCGCCCGGAAACCGTGCCCGTGAAGGCCCCCTTCCCTTCGCTGAGCCGGGGGAAGGAGTCGTTCACGCGCCACCGCGGCGACGATGTGGCCCTACGACCCCGCGGCAGCCTCCCGCGCCGCATCGAACGGAGCCCGGTCGAACACGATCCGCAGCTCCACGATCTTCCCCTCCCGCACCGTCAGCAGCTCGGCCCCGGGCGCGCTCGCCACTGGCAGGGTCGCCGTGTCGTACATCAGCAACGCGGTCGTCTCGTCCCCGAACGCCGAAAGCAGGGTCGAGCCGGTCAGGATCTCGGTGAACGGGCCCATGAACCCGCGAAACGCCTCCGCGCCGGAAAGGGGTCCGCCGGGCGTGTGGCAGGCGATGTCGTCGGCGACGTAGGTCATCGCCTTCTCGAAGTCCTTGCCCGTCCACGCGCGGTGGTAGGAGAGCGCGACATCCAAGGCGGGACTGGTCATGATGGTTCCTTTCGTCGGTCTTCACCCCGTCAGACACCACCCCCGCCCCGAACGGAACGGTGCACCGCGAAAGTGACACGATCGGCTCATGAGGGCGATGGGAGACCAGGACTTTCGCGAGCTCACCGACACCTATCGGCACGAGCTCCACCTGCACTGTTACCGGATCCTCGGCTCCCTCACCGACGCCGAGGACGCCGTCCAAGAGACGCTCCTCGCCGCTTGGAAGGGCATCGACGGCTTCGAGGGGCGCTCATCGCTTCGCACGTGGCTGTACCGCATCGCCACCAACCGCTGCCTCAACGCTCTGAGGGACGCGGGCCGCCGTCGCCCGCCCGAGCCGGTGCCGCCGTTCGACCCGCCGGAGCCGAGCCGCCGCGGCGAGGTGACCTGGTTACAGCCGTATCCGGACGAACTCGCCGACAGTGAGCCCGGCCCCGAAGCGCGCTACAGCACCAAGGAGGCGATAGAGCTCGCCTTCATCACCGGACTCCAGCTCCTCCCGCCGAGACAAGCAGCCACGCTCGTCTTGCGTGACGTCCTGTGCTTCCCCGCCGGTGAGGTCGCGAGCATGCTCGGCACCACCGAGACGGCGGTCAAAGGCATCCTTCAGCGCGCCCGTGCCTCCCTCGACAAGCATCGCGAGAGCGCCGGGCACCGGCCGTCACCCGACGAACGCGCGCTGACCAGGCGATTCGCCGATGCGTTCACCGCGGGCGACCTCGACGGCATCCTGAGCCTGCTCACCGACGACGCCTGGCTCGCCATGCCGCCGGCACCGCACGAGTACCACGGTCTCGAAGCGATCGCGGGCTTCCTCCGCGTCACCATGGCCATTCCCGTGGAGGGTTTCACCATGACCCCGGCACGGGCCAACAACCAGCCCGCCTTCGTCTGTCGTCACGGTGAGACACCGGCCGGACTGATGGTCCTCACCCTCGACGGTGATCGCGTCCGCGCCATCACCCGGTTCCTGGATCAGAAGTAGCCCGCCAGGCGGCGGCAGAGCCTGGCGATGTCGATGACCGGCGCGCCCGTCCACGAAGGGCCGTCCATCCACCCGATCTCCTCGGGCGTTCCCTGATGCCGTACGAAAACGTGCTGGTGGAAATGTGCGACACTCCGCCCGGCGATGGCGGAGAACACGTGCTCCGGAGCCAGTTCCGCGCGCAGGCCCCTGGCCGCGCACCAGGCCGCTCGCGAAACCGCCGAGACCTCGTCCGAGGTCAGCTCGTCCAGCGCCGCCACGTGCCGCCGGGTTTCGACGAACAGATACCCGGGGAAGCCGCCGGGCCGGTGCGACACGACGACCGCGTCCCCGGCCCAGACCACCGGCCCCACCAGCGGGCCTTCGCCACGGTGCTTGGCACAGATCGCGCACTCCACCGGCTCACGATAACGGCGGCCGCACCCGCGCGAGGTGGTCCGCAGGCGAGCCGAACAGGTGCGCCGCGCCATGTGCCCGCTTGAAATACCGATGCGCCGGATGCTCCCAGGTGATCGCGATCCCGCCGTGCAGCTGGATCATTTCACCCGCCACCGTCGCCAGCGACTCCGAGCAATGCACCTTCGCCGCCGCGGCCAGCCTGCTCGACTGCGGAGCCGCGTAGGCCGCCGAGCGCGCGGTCTCCACCAGGACGTGGAGATCCGCCATCCGATGCTTCAACGCCTGGAATCCGCCGATCGGCCTGCCGAACTGGTGCCGCTGCTTGCTGTACTCCACCGTCAGTTCGAGGGCCCGTGCCGCGGCACCGGCCTGTTCGGCGGCCAGGACGGCGCAGGCGACGTCCCGCAGCGCGCCGAGGTCGACGGGGCCGATCAGCCGGGCGGGGACACTGTCGAAACGAACCCTGGCCAACCGCCGGGTTTCGTCCATCGCCGCAGTCCGCTCTCGCCGCGCATCGGTGACTTCGTACAGCGAGCCGTCAGCCACGACCAGGAGGATCTCGGCCTCGTCTCCGTGGAGGACGTAGTGCGCCTCACCCTCCACCGCGGAGTCGGCGACGCGGCAGGCAGGAGCATCCCAGCGACCTTCGGCATCGGTCCAGGCCACCGCGCCGACGACACCTTCGGCGAGGCGGGGGAGCAGACGTTCGCAAGCCTCGTCGTCGCCCGTGGCCAGGACGGCGTGCACGGCGAGCACGGCCGAGCCGAGGAACGGGACGTCGGCGAGGACCCTGCCCAGTTCTTCGGCGACCACCTGCAGTTCCGCCGTCCCGGCGCCGAGCCCGCCGAACCGCTCGGGAACGGCCAACGCCGCCACCCCGATCTGCTCGCACAGCTCGGGCCAGGGATCCGCTTCCCGGTCCAGCAGTTTCCGCACGCTGTCGCGCAGCGCGTTTTGCTCGGCGGTGAACGTCATGACAGCACCCGCTCCCGGTGGAACCGCGGCGTGCCCCAGGCACCGACCAGCGCGCGGACCCTGGTCAGCCGCAGGCCGAGCGAGTGTTCCGCGGTGTAGCCGATCGCACCGTGCACCTGCAGCCCGGTCCGGGCGGCGAGGTGCGCGGCGTCGCCGCACGCCACCTTGGCCGCGGAGACGTCGCGCCGGTCCAGCGTTACGGCCGCGCCGAACAGCAGCGGTTCGGCCAGCGCGAGCCCGGTCGCGACATCCGCGAGCAGGTGCTTGACCGCCTGGTAGCCGCCGATCTCACGGCCGTACTGCTTGCGTTGTGCGGCATACGCGACGGACGTGTCGAGCAGCCACCGTCCCGCGCCGAGGAGTTGCGCCGCGGTGGCGAGCACACCCAGTTCGAACGCGCGGGCAGCGTCGAGCGCAGTGCCGAGATCGTCGCCCGTCACCGGCGGGAACAACCGTCGTGAACTGTCCACAGAGGACAAAAGGGAGCCGGGAGTGAACGCGCGCAGCCTGCCGTTCTCGACGGCGAGCCGCGCGTCCGCGACGTCGGAATCCAAGGCATACGGCACATGCGGAGGGTAAGCCACCGACGCCAGCGTCTCGCCGGACGCGACCGACGTCAGCAGTTCGTCGTCCAGCAAGGACGGCAGGACGGCCACGGTGTCGGTCCACGGCCCGGGAACGCAGTGATAGCCGAGCCGTTCGAAGCCGACGGCCAGATCCACCGGCGTGGCGCCGAAACCGTCGTACTTCTCGGGGACCGCCAGCGCGGTCACGCCGAGTTCCGCCAGCCGCCGCCAGATCTTGAGACCGGGGCCGTGATCACCAGCCGCCCAGGACCGGTTCGCCGAATCCGTGTCCACACCGGACAGAAGATCGTGCAGGCTGCGGGAGAACTGCTCCTGCTCGCCGGAGAGTGCGAACCTCATCGAGCCCCCTTCGGCAGGCCGAGCAGCCGTTCGGCGACGATGGACCGCTGGATCTGGTCGGTCCCGCCGTAGATCGGCCCCGCCAGGGAGAACAGCCAGCCGTCGCTCCAGCCGCCCCGCAGTTCGGCGTCCGGGCCGAGGATGTCGAGCGCGGTTTCGTGCAGGGCGACGTCGAGGTGCGACCAGAACAGCTTGTTGACACTCGACTCCGGGCCGAGCTCGGCACCGTCCGACAGCCGGGTGACCGTGCCCAAGGTGTACAGCTGATAGGCTCGCGCGCCGATCCACGCGTCGGCGACCCGGTCCGCGGTGTGCGCCGGACGTCCGGCGTCGTGCCAGAGCGAGACCAGCCGGTCGGCAGCGGCGAGGAACCGGCCGGGGCTGCGCAAGGACAGGCCGCGTTCGTTGTTCGCCGTCGTCATCGCGACCCGCCAGCCCTCGCCCGGCGCGCCGATCACGTCCTGGTCGGGGACGAAGACGTCGTCGAAGAAGATCTCGGCGAACCCCGGTTCGCCGTCCAGCTGCGGGATCGGCCGGACGGTGACGCCCTCGGCTCGCAGGTCCACCATCAGATAGGTGAGTCCCTTGTGCCGCACCGAGTCCGGGGCGCTGCGGAACAGACCGAACGCGCGGTCGGCGAACGTCGCCCGCGAGCTCCACGTCTTCTGCCCGCTGACCCGCCAGCCGCCGTCGCAGCGGGTCGCGGTGCTCCGCAGGGCGGCGATGTCGCTGCCCGCCTCGGGTTCCGACCACGCCTGCGCCCAGACCTCCTCGGAACGCGCCATCTTCGGCAGGATGCGGCGCTGCTGCTCTTCCGTGCCATGGGAGAACAGCGTCGGCGCCAGCATGAAGATGCCGTTCTGGTTGACCCGCGACGGTGCTCCCGCGGCGTAGTACTCCTCCTCGAACAGCACCCACTCCAGCAGGCTCGCGTCCCGCCCGCCGAACGCGCGCGGCCACGAGACGACGGACCACCGGGCGTCGGCCAGCTGCGCTTCCCACTCGCGGTGCTGCGCGAATCCTTCGGCGGTGTCGAACGACTTCAGCGGCTCGGCGGGAACGTTCGCGGCGAGCCAGGCGCGGGCTTCGTCACGGAAGGCGAGCGTGCGCTCGTCGAGATCGAGGTCCATCAGGAGGTCCTGTTCGCGTCACGCATCGAGCGCGCGTCCTGCCCGCCCAGCGAGTCACCGCCGGAAACCTCGGCGTTGTGCGCGTGCGCGAAGTGGTGCAGCCCGAACACGGAGTCCATTCCGGACCGGAGACCCATCAGGTCTTCGGCCTGGTTCACGGCCTTCTTGGCGAGCGCGAGCCCCATCCGCGGCATCACCGCGACCTTCTCCGCCAGCGCCATCGTCTCGGTTTCGAGGTCGGCGCGCGGGACGACGCGGTTCAGCATGCCCCATTCCTTGGCCTGCCGCGCCGTGAAGCGCTCACCGGTGAACAACACTTCCTTGGCCGCGCGCGGACCGAGGACCCAGGGGTGCGCGAAGTACTCGACACCGGGAATCCCCATGCGCACCACGGGATCGGCGAAGAACGCGTCGTCGGAGGCAACGATCATGTCGCAGACCCATGCCAGCATCAGTGCTCCCGCGATGCACGCGCCTTGCACGCTCGCGATGGTCGGCTTCGGGATCTCGCGCCACCTTCGGCACATGCCGAGGTAGACCTCGGACTCGCGGGCGAACCGCTGATCGCCGCCCTCGGCGCCGACATGGTCCCACCACAGGACCGCCTTGCGCTCGAACGAGACGTCCACGTCGCGCTCCGGCGTCCCGATGTCGTGCCCGGCGGAGAAGTGCTTCCCGGCGCCGGCCAGCACGATCACCTTGACCTCGGGATCGTCGACGGCGCGGGTGAACGCGGCGTCGAGCGCGTAGGTCATCGCCGAGTTCTGCGCGTTCCGGTACTCCGGCCGGTTCATCGTGACGACGGCCACCGGCCCGCGCCGCTCGTACTCGACGGTCATCCGTTCTCCTCCCGCAACACGCGTTTCAGTACCTTCCCCGACAGGTTTCGCGGAAGCTCCGCCGCGAAGTCGACAAATCGAGGAGTCTTGTAATTGGCCAACCGGCCTTCGCAATGCGTCAGAACGTCCTCAGTGGACAGTACGGCTCCGGGGACGAGCCGGATGACGGCCTTGCCGACCTCGCCGAGCCGATCGTCCGGCACGCCGACGACGGCGGCTTCGGCGACACCGGCCAAGCGGGTCAGCACCTGCTCGACCTCCGCCGGGTAGACGTTGAACCCGCCGCAGACGTACATGTCCTTGATCCGGTCGACGATCTTCAGATACCCGCGTTCGTTCAGCACCCCGACATCGCCGGTGTGCAACCAGCCGTCGGCGTCGACGGCCTTCGCGGTGGCGTCCGGATCGTCGAGATAGCCGAGCATGACGTTGGGGCCGCGGAGCAGGACTTCGTCGTGTTCGCCGAGTTTCACCTCGAAGCCCGCCGTCGCACGGCCCGAGAAGTTCGCGACCAGTTCGGCGTCGTCCTCGGGGCGGGACATCGTGGCCACCACGGCTTCGGTGAGGCCGTACGCGGTGAGCACGGTGTCGAAGTCCAGATCCGTCCGCATCCGCTCGACGAGCGTGACCGGCACGGTGGCGGCGCCGGTGACGGCGAGCCGGAGACTGGAGAGATCGTGGTTCGCGCGTTCCGGCGCGTCCAGCAGCACTTGGTAGATCGTCGGCGCGCCGGGGAGCACGGTGATCCGCTCGCTTTCGATGAGGCGCAGGGTTTCCCGGACGTCGAAGGTGCGCTGCGGCAGCAGGGCCGCGCCACGCAGGACGGCCGCGAGGATCCCCGCCTTGTACCCGAAGCTATGGAAGAACGGGTTGATGACGAGGTAGCGGTCTTCCTCGGTCAGGCCACCGCAATCGCCCCAGGCTTCGGCGACGCTCAGTGCCTGCCGGTGGCTGCTCATCGCGCCCTTGCTGCGCCCGGTGGTCCCGGAGGTGAACAGGATGTCGCTGACGCCGTCCGGTTTCGCGGGACTGACGAAATCGCTGTCGAGACCGGCGAGGGTGTCCCATTCCGTGACGCCGTCGACGGGTTCTTCGGCACCTTCGACGGGGATGCGCACCACGGTGCCCGGGCGAGCGGAACCGAGGTCCGCCAGCCGGTCCGTGCCGAGGAACGTGCCGGTGATCGCCAGCGCGGACACCTTCGCGCGCTCGAGGACGTCGATGGTCTCGCGCGCGGTGAAGCGGGTGTTGACCGGGATCAGCGTCGCTCCGGCGTACAGCGCGCCGAGCCCCGCGACGACCCAGTGCCACGTGTTGGGGGAGCAGATGGCGACCCGTTCGTGGCCCTCGAAGAACCGCGCCGCCTGGCGCACCCGCCGGGCGAGCTCGGCATAGGTGAGCCGGACTTCGCCGTCGACCAGCGCTTCTCGCGCGGTGAAGCGTTTCGCGGCCCTGTCGAGCGCCGCCGGGATGGTTCCTTCAGTCATCGAAGTCTCCCTAGCAAGTGCTTGGTAGGGTAGCCTACGCAGCAGGCTCTGGTTTGGCTAGAGGAGGCAGGCGTGGTCCAAAACGGTTTCCGTGACCGTGTGCGCACCTGGCTGGCGGACAACCTGCCGACGGAACTGCGCGGTTCGGGCGGTCCCGGCCGGGAGCACGAGGCCTTCGACGAACGCGTGGAATGGGAGCGGCGGCTCGCCGCGGCGGGCTGGACCTGCGTCGGCTGGCCGGTCGAACACGGCGGTCAGGGCGCGACCCTCGAACAGCAGGTCGTCTTCCACGAGGAGTACGCGCGAGCGGGTGCGCCGGCGCGAGTCAGTCACCTGGCGCAGGAACTCCTCGGCCCGACCCTGATCGCGTTCGGCACGCCGGAGCAGCGGAAGCGGTTCCTGCCGCCGATCGTGGCCGTCGAAGAACTGTGGTGCCAGGGCTATTCCGAACCCGGCGCCGGATCCGACCTCGCCGCCGTGTCGACCACGGCGACCCTTGAAGGCGACGAGTGGGTGCTGAACGGCCAGAAGGTGTGGACGTCGCTCGCGCACGTGGCCGACTGGTGTTTCGTGCTGGCCCGCACCGAACCCGGTTCGAAACGCCACAAAGGACTGTCCTATTTGCTCGTCCCGATGCGGCAGCCCGGAGTCGAGGTCCGGCCGATCCGGCAGCTCACCGGGACCTCGGAGTTCAACGAAGTCTTCTTCGACGGTGCCCGCACGGCGAAGGATCTCGTCGTCGGCGAACCCGGCGACGGCTGGCGGGTGGCCATGGGCACGCTCGCGTTCGAGCGCGGCGTCGCGACGCTCGGGCAACAGGTCGGCTTCCGCCGGGAACTCGAGGAACTCACCAGGATCGCGCCGGACGACCCGGTGATCGCCGAACGGATCGACCGCGCCTGGGTCGGCTTGGAGGTCATGCGGGCGCAGGCGATCCGCACCCTCGGCGACTCGTCGCCCGGTGTGGCCGAAGTGTCCAAACTGGTCTGGGCGAACTGGCATCGCGATCTGGGGGAGCTGGCTATGCTCGTCCGCGGCGCGCGGGGTGTGCTCGCGGAAGACGGTCTCGACGCCTGGCAACGGCTCTTCCTCTTCACTCGCGCCGACACGATCTACGGCGGCTCCAACGAAATCCAGCGCAATGTCATCGCCGAGCGAGTGCTCGGCCTGCCAAGGGAGGTGCGACCGTGATCCCGGTGCCGAAGTACCCCGAGGGGGCGAACCTCCTGCGGGACAAGGTGGTCGTGGTGACGGCGGCGGCCGGCACCGGGATCGGTTCCGCGGTGGCGAAACGCGCGCTGGAGGAAGGCGCCCGCGTCGTGATCAGTGACTGGCACGAGCGGCGCCTCGGCGAAAAGGCGGCCGAGCTGGGCGACGTCCACGCGATCCCCTGTGACGTCACACAAGAGGATCAAGTGCAAGCGCTCATCGACGGAGCCGCCGCGCACTACGGCCGGATCGACGTGCTCGTCAACAACGCCGGGCTCGGCGGCACAAGGTCCATTGTGGACATGACCGACGAGGAATGGGCACGGGTCATCGACGTGACTCTCAACGGCACGTTCCGCGCGACGAGGGCCGCGGTGAACCGGTTCATCGCCCAAGGCGGCGGCGGGGCGATCGTCAACAACGCGTCGGTGATCGGGTGGCGCGCGCAGGCCGGGCAGGCCCACTACGCGGCCGCGAAGGCGGGGGTCATGGCACTCACCCGGTGTTCGGCCGTCGACGTCGCCGAACACGGCATCCGGGTCAACGCCGTCGCGCCGAGCCTGGCGATGCATCCGTTCCTGGCCAAGGTGACCAGCGAGGAACTGCTCACCGAACTCACCGCGCGCGAGGTCTCGGGGAGGGCGGCGGAACCCTGGGAAGTGGCGAATGTGATGGTGTTCCTCGCCAGTGAGTACTCGTCGTACCTCACCGGCGAGGTCGTGTCCGTGAGTTCCCAGCATGCGTGAGACCTGTTGGCGGAGCAGAGGTGAAACTCGGGAAAGTGATCCTATGTGTGAACCTGCCCGGCCGAAGGCCTCGCGATCTCGGTGGCAGGGCGCCTTCTCGGCTCGACGTGACATGACTTACCATCTAGCGCCCTGCCGACGTCGATCGCGGTCGCGGGTTCACCACCACACGATGAGGTACCGATGAAAGCCAGTCCAGGGTCCCGCCGCGCCGAACTGCTCGCCCTGGCGGCGAAGCTGTTCGCCGAGCGCGGTTACGTCTCCACCACCGTGCGGGACATCGCGGACGCGGCGGGCATCCTGTCCGGCAGCCTGTACCACCATTTCGACTCGAAGGAGTCGATGGCCGACGAGATCCTGACCGGATTCCTCGACGAACTCTTCGGCGCCTACGCCGAGATCGTCGCGGAAGAGAAGGGGCCGAGGGAAACACTCGAAGCCGTCGTCGTGGCGTCGTTCGAATCCATTCACCGGCGGCCCGCCGAGGTGGCGATCTACCAGTCCGAGGCGAAGCATCTGATGCAGTTGCCGCGGTTCGGCTACCTCAACGACCGCAACACCGAATTCCGCAAGCTGTGGAACGGGATCCTCACCGACGGCATCGCGGCGGGCGTGTTCCGCGAGGACCTCGACGTCGAACTGACCTACCGGTTCATCCGCGACACCGTCTGGGTGGCGGTGCGCTGGTACAACCCCGGCGGCACGCTGAGCGCGGACGACGTCGCGCAGCAATACCTCGGGATCCTGCTGGACGGAATCGCGACCAAGAGGAGGCGGCGTGGCTGAAGCTTATGTCCTGGACGCGGTCCGGACCCCCGTCGGCAAACGCGGGGGAGCGCTGAGCGGTGTCCACTCCGCCGACCTCGGCGCCCACGTCATCCAGGCCGTCGTCGAACGCGCGGGCGTCGAGGCCGACCTGGTCGACGACGTCATTCTCGGCTGTTGCGACACGCTCGGGCCGCAGTCCGGGAACATCGCGCGCACGGCGTGGCTCGCGGCGGGTTTCGGGCACCACGTGCCGGGTGTGACGATCGACCGGCAGTGCGGTTCGAGCCAGCAGGCCGTGCACTTCGCCGCGCAGGCGGTGCTGTCCGGGACGATGGATCTCGTCCTCGCCGGCGGCGTGCAGAACATGAGCGCCATCCCGATCAGCGCGGCGATGCTGGCCGGACGCGAGTACGGCTTCGAAGACCCGTTCTCCGGCTCGAAGGGCTGGCAGGAGCGGTACGGCAGCGTCGAGGTCTCGCAGTTCCGCAGTGCCGACATGATCGCCGAACACTGGGACCTGACCCGTGAGGCGATGGAGGAGTTCGCCTTCCGCAGTCATCAGCGGGCGATCGCGGCCATCGACGAAGGCCGGTTCGCCGCCGAGACCGCACCGTTCGCCGGTGCCGCCCTGGACGAGGGGCCCAGGCGCGACACCAGCTTGGCGCGGATGGCGGGGCTGAAACCGCTGAGCGAGGGTTCTCGGATCACCGCGGCCGTGGCCAGCCAGATCTCGGACGGTGCCAGCGCGACGCTCATCGCGTCGGAGAAGTTCGTCGAGGAACACGGTCTCACCCCGCGCGCCAGGATCCATCACCTTTCCGTGCGGGCGGCCGATCCGGTGTGGATGCTGACCGGGCCCATCCCGGCGACCGCGCACGCGCTGCGGAAGACCGGCCTGAGCATCGACGACATCGACCTGTTCGAGGTCAACGAAGCGTTCGCGAGTGTCGTCCTGGCGTGGATCGAGGAGACGGGCGCCGATCCGGACCGCGTCAACGTGAACGGCGGCGGGATCGCGCTCGGCCACCCCATCGGGGCGACCGGCACGAAGCTGTTCGCGACGCTGCTGCACGAACTCGAGCGGCGAGGTGGGCGCTTCGGATTGCAGACGATGTGTGAGGGTGGCGGAACGGCGAACGTCACGATCATCGAGCGGCTTTGACACTCCACACGCCGAGCGCCGATGCGCTGAACACCGCGCCCAGCAGGCAGACGCCGGTCCAGCCCGCGACGGCGTAGACGGCGGTCGAGCCGATGGCGCCCAGGCCGCTGCCGACCGAGTAGAAGATCATGTACCCGCCGATCAGCCTGCTCCCGGCGTCCGGCCGGAGCGGGTAGATCAGGGTCTGGCTCGTGACGTGCACGGCCTGGACGGCGAGGTCGAGCAGGATCGCGCCCGCCGCCAGCGCCCACAACGAGGAGCGGGTGAAACCCAGCGGTATCCAGGAAAGGACGAGCAGGCCCAGCGCCAGGCCGGTCGTCAAGCGCGCGCGGCCGCGATCGGCGAGCCGCCCCGCGGGAGCCGCCGCCAGCGCGCCCGCGGCCCCGGCCAGCCCGAACGCGCCGATAGCGGTATGCGACAAGCCGTCTTCACTGAGCGGCAGGGCGACCGAACTCCACAAGGTGCCGAAGGCGGCGAAGATCAGCAGTGCGAGCGTGCCGCGCGTCCGGAAGACGGGCTCCTCGACGAAAAGTGACCACGTCGAACGCAGCAGCCGCCCGTAGTTCATGGCCTTCCCCCCAGGTGTGGCGGGAAGGACGCGATACAACACGATCGCGATCAGCACGGTCACGGCCGCGGACACGACGTACACCGCGCGCCAGCCGGCGAGGTCGGCCAGCGTGCCGGACACCGTGCGCGCGAGCAGGATCCCGAGGACGACGCCGGTCGTCACGAGGCCGACCACACGCCCGCGTTCGGCAGGCTCCGCCAGCGACGCGGCGAACGCGACCAGGAGTTGCGTGACGACCGCGAGCACACCGATCGCCGCCATGCCGGCGAACAGCACCACACCGTTCGCGGCGGTCGCGGCGACGAGTTCGGCGATCGCGAGCAGGGCCAGCTGGCCGGTGACGAGCCGCCGCCGGTCGAGCAGGTCGCCGAGCGGGACCAGCAGGAACAGGCCGAGTCCGTAACCGAGCTGGGTGAGCGTGACGATGCCGCCGACGGTCGACGCGGCGATGCCGAGGTCGGCGCCCATCGTGACGAGCAATGGCTGCGCGAAGTAGATCGTGGCGACGGCCGTCCCGGCGGCCACGGCGAACAACAGGACGACACCGCGGTGCACGAACCCTCCAGATGGTTTCAAGTTGCTACCACTGGGACGGTAGAGCACTACGGTTGTAAGATGCAACCATGGTGAAGCGGACGACGTTCGACGAAGCCCCGTGCCCGGTGGCGCGCTCGGTCGACACGATCGGCGACTGGTGGTCACTCCTGATCGTGCGCGACGCCTTCGACGGCGTCCGTCGCTTCGGGGAGTTCCAGCGCAGCCTCGGCGTCGCGAAGAACATCCTGTCCGCGCGGCTGCGGGCGCTCGTGGGACACGGCGTGCTCGACCTGGTCCCGGCTTCGGACGGGAGCACGTACAGCGAGTACGTCCTGACATCGAAGGGGCGGGACCTGTTCCCGGTGATCGTCGCTCTGCGGCAATGGGGGGAGGCGCACTTCTTCGGCAAGGGGGAGCCGCGTTCGGAACTGGTGGACCGCGACGGCGGGCTTCCGTTGCGGGAGCTGGAGATCCGGGCTGCGGATGGGCGTGTCGTCGGGCCGGAGGACACCGTGGTGGTGAAGGCGCCGTGAGCTGAAGGACGCTTCCCCCGCATGCGATGCCAGGGCCCCGGCAAGTCGATTACCGCTGGTCAGTTTGGCAGGAGGGTCGTGGGGGGGGGGGGGGGGGGTGGCCCCCCCCCCCCCCCCCCCCCCCCCCCCCACCCCCCCCCAACCCCCCCCCCCCCCCCCCCACCCCCCACACCCCCCCCCCCCCCCCCACACCCCCCCCCCCCCACCAAACCACCCCC
>NZ_JBWKEC010000050.1:0-39232 GCF_056435645.1 Amycolatopsis sp. NPDC043889 | reverse complement strand
AACGCCCTCGCCGAATCGGTAAACGCAAGCATCAAGAACGAACTCGTACACCGCACCATATTTCCCACCCGAGAACAGGCCCGTCAAGCTATTGTTAAATATATCGAAGGCTTCTACAATCAGCGACGTCTTCACTCAGGACTCGACTACAAGACACCCCACGAAGTCCACACCGAGTACCTGAAGCACGACGTCGCAGCATGAGAAACCACTAAGCGACTGTCCGGAAGACGCGGGGCAGCTCAAAGCCTTTCAGCCCGTCACAGACCACGAAGAACACATCACCCAGCCCACGGCTCTTCAGATCCACCAACACTTGCATCCAAAACTTCGCGCCCTCGCCACCCTGGCCAGCCCACAGCCCGAGCACATCCCGGCGACCTTCCAGCGTGACACCGATCGCCGCGTAGATCGGCCGGTTCGCGACCTGACCATCCCGGATCTTCACATGCACCGCGTCAATGAACACCGCCGCATACACCGAATCCAACGGCCGCGACTGCCACTCGGCCATCTCCCCGATAACCTGATCGGTAATCCGGGACACCGTCTCCTTCGACACCGACGCCTCATAGATCTCGGTAAAGTGCGCCGAGATCTCGCCCGTCGTCAAACCCTTCGCATACAACGACAACACGATCTCATCCACACTCCCCAGCCGACGCTGCCGCTTTCTCACGACCACCGGCTCGAAACTCGAATCCCGATCCCGCGGCACCGCGATCTCCACCTCGCCCACCGCATCCGAGACCACCGTTTTCGACCGCGTGCCATTGCGCACGTTCGCGCTGGCACGGCCCGGCTCGGCCTGGTGCTTCTCGTGACCGAGATGCTCGGTCATCTCCGCGTTCAACGCCGCCTCGAGAACCGTCCTAGTCAGCTGCTTGAGCAGCCCGTCCGGGCCGGTCAACGCCCAGCCCCTGCGCCTGAGCCTGCGCGACCATCGAGGCCGCCAGCTCCTCCTGCGCCGACCGCGGCTTCGCCGCCTTCTTCTAACCCGTCGACCGTGACGTCACAACGTCCAGTGTCATCACACACCGTGCCCATCCCGCCGAGCCCACGCCCGGCATGTCGGGCCGGAAACACCGTTACTGGGACAGTCCCCGGAAATTCGCTGGCAATATCGTGCGAGTGAGTCGATGATCTCTTCGGCGGTCTTCTTCCACACGAACGGCTTCGGGTTCTGGTTCCAGTCTTTGATCCACTCGCGGATGTCTTTCTCCAGTGCCGCAACACTTTTGTGAAAGCCACGCCGGATCAGCTGATCGGCGAGGAACCCGAACCAGCGCTCGACCTGGTTGATCCAGCTCGATCCTGTGGGGGTGAAGTGCATGTGGAACCGGGGATGCTTGGCGAGCCACGCTTTGATCGCCGGGGTCTTGTGGGTGCCGTAGTTGTCGCAGATCAGGTGGATGTCGAGATCGGCGGGGACGGTTTTGTCGATCGTGGTCAGGAACTTCTTGAACTCGGCGGCTCGATGCTTGCGGTGCAGTTCGCTGATCACGGTGCCATCCGCGATGTTGAACGCCGCGAACAGGCTGGTGATGCCGTGGCGGGCGTAGTCGTGGCTGCGTCGCTCGGGCATGCCCGGCATCACCGGCAGCACTGGCTGGGAGCGGTCCAGCGCTTGGACCTGGCTCTTTTCGTCGGCGCACAGCACCACCGCCCGTTCCGGCGGGTTGTGATGGAGCCCGACGACATCGATGACCTTGTCCACGAACAACGGGTCGGTGGACAGCTTGAAGGTGTCGGCCTGGTGAGGTTTGAGCCCGAAGTCCCGCCAGATCCGGCCAATCGTCGATTTCGACAGCCCGGACCGCTCGACCATCGACGTGCGCGACCAGTGAGTGGCGTTGCGGGGAGTCTGTTCCAGGGTTGTCACGATCACCTCCTCGACCTGGTCGAGCGCGATCGACCGCGGCCGGCCGGGCCGGTCTTCGTCGACCAGCCCGTCCAATCGCTGCGCGACGAAACGGGCCCGCCACTTACCCGCCGTCATCCGGTTGACCCCGAGCCGATCCGCGACCTCCACATTGGACAAGCCATCCGCGCACGCCAGCACAATGCGACACCGCAACGCCAGCGCCTGCGCCGACTTCGCCCACCGCGCCTACCGCAGCAACGTCTCACGCTCGTCATCGCTGAGGATCAACTCGACCTTGGACCGTCCACGACCCGCCATCGCCACATCCAATTAGATAGCGAATTTCCGGCGCATGACACTAAGCCTCGTGCATCCGCGGGCGCCAGTTCGCCCTCCGCCTCAGCGCCGAACGCCGGTTCGCCTGGAACGTCCCATCCCACGCGAGGACGTGCGGCGCGGGAGACGAAGCGAATCGGTAAAGGGCAGCGGCGAAGGTCGGCCTCCCGGTCCCGACTGGAGAACTCGCCTGTGCATGGACGGCCTCGCCGACGCCGGACTGAACCCCGGCCCGACCGAGATCCGCCGCTGCCTCGACCCGGTACATCTGCCACGCGCACGGTCACCCCGTCGCTCGCGGGCGCCGTAGGCTGCATTTGAACGCTCACGAGGTCTGCGTGCTACATCCCTACGTGTTCGGCGGCCGGTCCGACTTCTGGAGGTTCAGGTATTCGACCAGCTTGGCGAGTTGGTCGGCGTAGCGCTCGACGAACTCAGGGGACTCCGGATCGATCTCTAATAGCCCCTCGATGATGCGCGGCAACGTCACGGGTGCCATCGCGGCGGCCATCACCATTACCGTCAGGCACCCCGAATCGACCCAATCCGGCAACTTCCCGGACTCCCGCAGCTGGGTAACGTACTCCACCGTCCCACCCAAACGCCTCATCCAGGACGTATGGCCTGGGTCGCTCTGCGGGCCGTCGTACTCCAACCCTGACCAAACCAGCAGCCGCATGTCATCTCGACTGGAAAGGGCCTCCAGTACGTAGCGGTGCAACTGCTCCGACAACGGCGCCCCCGGCGGCATCAACTCACTCTGTCGCCGGCCTAATCTCTCCGACATCGCCTGATACAGGCCCTCTTTACCCCCGAAGTAATACGAAATCAGCTGCTGGTTAACACCGGCACGTGCCGAAATCGCAGCGATCCGCGCACCCGCGTACCCGTGCACCGCGAACTCCACCACAGCCGCATCCAGGATCGACCGGCGCGTGCGGTCCGCATCCCGCCGCCGCTCTTGTGGCTTCGGCGACCGGCGAGGCTTTGAATCGGTCACAACCGCGACTATACATGCGCAAAAAGCCTTGCCAAATCGATCGGCGAAATAGACCAGAAGGTTGACACAGTCGGTCATTGCTCCGTCGACCACGGCCAGAAACGCCACTGGCCTCGCACCGCTCATCCACGACATGCCGACGCACTCCGAACCACGAACGATCCCCCGAACACACCGCCGTCCAGGTAACAGCCGTGAGAAGAAGCGCCTTCGCTCCGCCGGCGCACATGCGAGTATATGCGCACACAACCCGTCCTTGGCCGCCTTCGCGAGAGGGCATAGTGACAGAAGAACACGAACGAGACCGAATGCCGACCTTAATCAGAATTCACGAATTCACCGAGTGGCGTCAGCCGTACGGACAACCCGCGCGTCCGACAGTCCACAGCCGGACGTGCCGCGCTGTCACAGAACCATAACCTCACGTAAACATCGATGACAGACGGGCGAAGCTGCGGATTCGACTACGCGACGGCTGCGTCACCAGGGAAAACATTGTGATCAACGCACGTACCACGCTTTTCCGGATCCGCCAATCACTGAGGAAACCGAAGACCGGCCACACCTTATCGACTTCCTTGACACAGTGATCCTTTCCACTATATTATCCAGCCACGGCATGATATGCGTGGAACACGAAAACTGCTACCCTTTATCGTGCCACTGGGGAGGATCAGTCGGTGGATTTACATTGTAAAATTCTGGGTTCTTTGGCGGTCGAAATCAATGGGCAAGATGTCACGCCGAGCGCACCAAAAATGCGAAGAATTCTGGCGCTTCTGATACTTCGACGAAGCACGCCGGTCAACATGGGTGATCTCGTTCTCGAACTCTGGGGTAACCATCCTCCACCCAGCGCGCGCACGACGGTCCACACATATATACACAAACTTCGCTGTCGACTTTTCCCTGCACATCTGTCGAAGCACGGTTTCGCGTTGCACACCAAACAGCAGAGCTATTTCCTCGAGATGCCACCACAGTGTCTCGATCTGCACCGGTTCGAGCACTTGGTCCAGCGCGGAGAAAGCGCGCTGGAGCGCGGCGAACCACGTCTGGCCGTGGAATCGCTACGTGAGGCCCTGAGCTTGTGGCGAGAACCGATGATGAGCGCCATGGAGACCGGCCCCCTGCTGGCCGCGCATGTCACCGGCCTCGAGGAGAGCAGGCTCCGCGCCCTTGAACTCCGCATCGGAGCGGACCTGCAGCTGGGCCGGCACCGGGAACTGCTGAGCGAGCTGAAGGAACTCGTGATCACCCATCCACGCAGCGAAGTGTTTCACGGCCACCTGATGCTCGCACTGCACCGCTGCCATCGGCGTGATGAGGCTTTGGAGGTCTACCAGCGATTTCGTCGCGAAATGGTCGAGGAGATGGGTCTCGAGCCCTCCCAGCTTCTGCAACATGCGCATCAGGCCGTGCTGGCGGGCGAACCGTTGCCCGATGCCACGCCCCTGAAAGCACAGGTCACCACCGCGACCGAGCGCCCCGCGCAACTGCCTGGTGACAGTGCGGACTTCATTGGCCGCGGTGGCCTGGTGGAGGACGCTGTCATGTGGCTGACTTCGGCTGGGCTCGCGGACGTCGCACCGAGGGTGCTGTCGGTGCATGGGATGCCGGGAGTCGGCAAGACCGCCTTCGCGGTACGCGTCGCGCAACGTGTGCGATCGCGGTTCGAGGGAGGGCAGTTCTACGCATGCTTGGGTACGAGTGGCGACGGAGCGAGAGATCCGGCGGACGTACTGAACGGCTTTCTCATGGCCGCCGGTTTTCCCGCGGAGCGACTACCTGCCGATCGTGAAGACAAGGCAGCACTCTTTCGCACTTGGACTTCGATGAAGCGGGTACTCGTCGTGCTCGACGACGTCGGTTCCGCGGAGCAGGTACGGCCACTGATGCCCGCGGGGCCGCGTTGTGCGGTAGTAGTCACCACCCGGCGTGGCATCCACCCGGCGGCGGGATCCCGCTTGGTCTGTCTCGATCCACTCGAGCCGACCGAGAGTACCGGGCTGCTGTCCGCGATGATCGGCACGGAACGGATCGCAGGCGAACGCGAGCAGGTGGACCGGATAGTCCAGCTGTGCGGCGGACTGCCTCTGGCCGTTCGCGCGGTCGGTGCCCAGCTCCGTTCCGTGTCCGGATGGCCCATCGGAACCGTGCTCCACCAGCTCGAAAACGGTGCACGCCGGCTCGACGCGTTGTCCTTCCACGATCTGGACGTGCGCGGGCGGATAGCCGGCAGTTACCACGTCATACCGAGACCGGCACAACTCGCGCTCCAGAAGTTCGCCACCCTCGGTAAGACCACGTTGACCCAAGCCGAGGCGACCTCACTGCTCGGCTACGACCGGCTGGAGAGCGGCAGGATTCTGCTCACCCTCGTCGATCACGGACTTCTCCGGATATCCGGAGAAGCGGATTCGACGGTGAGCTACGAGCTTCATCCACTTATCCGCTGCTACGCCGAAGAAATCGTCGCCGACCGGACTCAGCGGCATCCGGTGATTCGGCGGCACCGGCCGCGATTCTGTGCTCGCCGGCCCCGAACCATCATGCGGTCGCGGCGACGTCGGCCCGGCTGAGTGCCGGGCCGACGTCGGTTCAGGCCATCAGGCAGAGTTCCTCCCGCGGGCTCAGCCTACGGCCGATCGCACGTAGGCTGGGAAGGAAACGGTACTGGGTATGACCGATCCGCTCGTCGAACGCCGTCACGTCGATAAGCCACAGTTCGGCCAGATCCTCCAGCAACGACTCGGCATATTGCTCGTCCACCTCCAGCATCCTGGCCGCGAGAGCCACCGAGACGCTTGGGTTATCGAGCTTCGCCAGCTTGCGAAAGGCGTCCTGCGCGCCCGGACGAGCCAGCGAGTAGCTCCGTTCGACGCTGGCCCGCAGGCCGAGGATGTCGGTATCGACCGAAGGGTCGTCGATCGCGGTACTGAGCCGATGGACCGATCTGGCGATCGCCCAGTGCTGCCGGACCTGCAACTGGCCGGCGGCCCAATGCAGTGCCAGCGGGAGCCCATCGCACAGCTTCACCAGTTCCCTGGCCGCCTGATCATTTTTGGCAACCCGGTCACTGCCGAGAACTCCGGTCAGCAGCTGAATTCCTTCAGGCTCGGTGAGCGGAAGCAGTTCGACGGTCATACTCGTCGCCGCGACGAAAAGACGGCGCCGACTGGTCACGAGTACTCCACATTCCGCGCTCGACGGAAGCAACGGCAGCAACTGCTCGGCACTGACCGCGTCGTCCAGCGCGAGAAGAACCCGGTGTTCCGTGGTCCAGGTACGGAACATCCTGCTGCGCTCGTCCGTCGACGCCGGGATCCGTTCGTCGGTCACCCCGGCCGCGCGCAAGAAGCCGGCGAGCACCTCACCCGGTTCGACCGGGCTCCCGTCGTCGTCGAGCAGCTTGGCGTAGAACTGCCCATCCGGGTACCTGTCCACGACTTGATGCGCGACGTGGTTGCACAGCGCCGTCTTGCCGACCCCGGGAGGACCGACGATGACAACCACCGTCGCCGCCCGGCCACGACCAGTGCACAACGCCTCGAGAGCCGCTGTGCTCTCGGCTCGCCTGCCGATGAGAACCGTACCGTCGGGTGGGAGCTGCCGTGGTGGTCTCGACCGGCGAGTGACAACCGTGCCCGGGCCGGGCGTCGGCGATGACAGGCTCTGATCCGCACTCAGTACGGCCCGCTGCAAACGTTGCAGTGAATCGGTGGGATCCAAGCCGAGTTCGGTTGCCAAAGCGTCCCTGGTGCGGTGGTACACGTGGAGCGCCTCGGCCTGTCTTCCCGCTCGATAGAGAGCCAGCATCAGTTTCGCCTGGAACCCCTCGTGGGTGGGATACTGCGCCCCCAGCATGGTGAGCTCACCGAGCAGCTCGTTGTGCTTGCCCAGCTGGAGATCCACCTCGATCCGCTGTTCAAGGACGCCTTTGCGGAGTTCTTCCAGGCGTCGTGTCTCCGCATCCAGGACCGGTCCCGTGCTGACGTCGGCGAGCGCAGGACCACGCCACAGCCGTAGCGCTTCCTCCAGCGTCTTGGACGCGGTCTCGACCGTCCCCGATTCCAGTTCACCTCGGCTGCGCTTCGCCAGTTGCTCGAACAAGCGCGAGTCAAGCGAATTCGACGGCAGCGCGAGGACATAGCCATTGGCCAGCGTGTGCAACGCGGCGCCGTCGGCACCGGCCGGCCGGGACGAGCGCACGCCTTCGGCCGGTGACAGTTGTAGCAACTTACGCAGTTGGTAGATGTAGGTTTGCAATGTCGTGGCGGCGCTCGCTGTCGGCCTGTCCTCCCAGAGCTCGTCGATGATCTGATTGGTCCGGACGAGATTGTTGGCCTGTAGTGCCAGAAGACTGAACATCCGCCGAAGTTTCGGCGCGGACGGAGTGATCACCACTCCCTCGCGGAAGACTTCGAGCGGGCCCAGCAGATTGACCTCCATCGTCAGCACGCTCCCCCAGTTGTCAGTGACTCGATGGCCCGCACTCGAAGCACGGATACCGATTCTTTCAAGCGTCCTTGTGAGTCCCTTCAATCTATCGGGCGGTACGACTCCCGCCCTTGAAGATCGGTGGTGGCTTACTAAAGCGATCCTGATGCGGTTAACAGCCCACCAAAGCCGCGTTCAAAGCTGCCGCCGACCATGGCAGGCGACGCGTTGACCTGGACTTATCGGCCTGACGACACAGACCGCGACGACTCTTCAGGAGTCAGCCGGAGCCGCTCTGTGCAAGCAAGGGTCATCCGATCGATGTAGCCAGGTTCTCGCGCCACAAGACTTTCTGTAGTGAATCGGGCGACCGAAGGCCGATGTCAGTACCTGGAGACGCGCCTAGCGTTGACGGCACGAGACACGTCGGAGGAGGGGAATCGTTGTGTCGTCAGCCCGCACACCACGAATAGCGGTCGTCGGTTCTGGGCCCGCGGGGGTGTTCACCGCGGAGGCCCTGCTGAAATCGGACTACAGTCCGGCTGTCGATGTGTTCGATCGCCTGCCCACTCCGTACGGCCTGGTCCGGTACGGTGTGGCGCCCGACCATCCGAGGATCAAATCGGTGAGCACCGTTCTGCGGCGAGTGCTGGAAAATCCCGCCGTCCGGTTCTTCGGCAACGTGACGTTCGGCCTGGACATCGGCCTCGACGACCTGCTCGCCCACTACGAGGCCGTGATCTTCGCGACCGGAGCCCCCGGGCATCGCGAACTCGGAGTCCCCGGTGAGGACCTGCGTGGCAGCTGGCCGGCCGGCGAGTTCGTCTCTTGGTACAACGGCCATCCGGACGCGCTCAACGACTTTCCCCTGCATGCGAGGAAGGTCGCCGTACTCGGAGCGGGCAACGTCGCGCTGGACGTGACCAGACTGCTGGTGAAAGATCCCCGCGAGCTGGTGGATACCGACGTACCGGACCACGTCCTCGACGGATTGCGGTGCAGCAGCGTCGCCGACGTGTACCTGGTGGCCAGGCGCGGGCCCGCCCAGGCCAAGTTCACCACCGTCGAACTCAGGGAACTCGGCCTGTTGCGCGGGGTCGACGTTCTGGTGCGGTCCGAGGACTTGCGCTTGGACGAGGCGGACGAGCAACTACTCGAAGCCAACAGGCAGACGCGAGCCAACGTCGACCTCCTGCGGGAGTGGGCGCGACGCCCCATGACCGACGCCACCCGGCGGATCCATCTGGTGTTCTGGCGGAGCGCGGCGGCGATCGAAGGTGACAGCGAGGTGCGCGAACTTCGCTTGTCCCGTACCCGGCCGGGTGAACACGGCCCTGGCGAGGTGCTTCCGGTCCAGAGTGTCCTCCGTGCCGTGGGCTATCGAGCCGACCCGTTGCCAGGGCTGCCTTTCGAATCACGAACCGGAACCCTGCCTCACCGCAAGGGACGGATTGTCGATGGCGGCGCACGGCCGGTCGCCGGGTGCTACGTGGCGGGTTGGCTCAAGCGCGGCCCGACCGGCGTGATCGGCACCAACAAGGCGGATGCGGCGGAGACGGCGCGCAGCGTTGTCGAGGACCTCGCGGAAGGAACCCGCGCCCGGTCGTCGGACCCGAACTCCGTGCCGCGACTGTTACGCCGCCGTGGCACGGAGTTCGTGACCTGGTCGGACTGGCTACGCCTGGACTGTTACGAGATCAACCGGGGTCAGGCACAGGGCCGGGACCGCAGCAAGGTGTCGGATCTCGATGCCATGCTGGCCATCAGCAGACGAGGTCTTTGAGTGGTACGGCGTAAGACCTTCAGTGCACCGCTCCGTCGAGCAGTTCAAGCTGGGACAGTTCGGCCGAGCACGGCATGAGGATCAGTTCGGTACAGCCCGCGTCGGCGTAGGCCGCCACGGCTTCGCGCACTCGCACCGGATCCGTGAGCACGCCCTTGGTGATCCGGTCGGTCGCCCTCTCCCCGAGAAACGCGTAGTACTCGCCGACGTAACGCCGGGCCAGTTCTGTGCCTTGACGGCCGAGCGCGAAGTAAGCCAGCGCCAGCAGCCGTGGCTGATCCAGCCGTCCTTCGGCGGCCCAGCCGCGCCGGGCGCGCTCGGCAAGCTCCCGGTATCCGCTGGCCGAGCTGCCGCCGGAGATCCAGCCCTGCCCATAGCGCGCGGCTCGCCGGATCGCGATGTCGGTATGCCCGCCGAAGATCAAGGGCGGGCTCCCTCGATACGGCGACGGGCCGATGCGGCCGTCGGGCTCCGCGCCCGACCAGATGGAAACCATTCGCTCCACCGCGCTGTCGAGAGTGCGGCCTCGCCGCGCGTAGGGCAGGTCAGCGGCGATGAAGTCGTCCTCCCGGCCTCCGGCGGCGAGACCGGCCACCAAGCGCCCCTCACTGATTCGGTCGAGGGTGGCGAGCTGCTTCGCGAGCAGTGCCGGGTTGCCTCGATACGGCGCGAGCAGGACCGTCGCGGCAAGGCGTATACGCCGCGTGACACCGGCCGAGGCGGCCAAGGCGATCAACGATTCGCAGTTGCCGTACACGAGCCGGTCCAGCGTAGCCAGTGAGCTGAACTCAGCCTGGTCTGCATACCGTGCCCAGTCCAAGAGCTGATCGCCCACCACGCCGCATACCGCCGCGGGGAGGCCGACTCCGATCTCCACTCGATCATCCCGCCTTGTGACCGATCACGACGGTGTCGTTCTCGCCGAGCGGAGCGACCTCTGTCGAGCCGAAGCCGGCTTCCGTGAGCCATCCCTGGTACTCCGACGGCGGGTACTCCGCTCCACCCGGCGTGGTCAGCATCATGTCGAGGCTGATGATCAGGTTGGTCAGATCGGTGCCTTCCTCGTCCACCATCCGGTCGTACACGACGAGCTTGCCGCCGGGCCGTACCGCGTCGAACGCCTTACGCACCAATGCCCTGCATTCATCCGGTGACCAGTCGTGGAGGACGTGGCCGATGACCACCACGTCGGCGGACGGGATCGGATCGGTGAAGAAGTCACCCGCCTGGAAGGTGGTCTTCTCCTCGAGACCGAGCGCGCGCATGTGCTCGTCGAACGGTGTCCGCATCTCCGGCAGATCGAACACGGTGCCCGAGAGATGTGGATGCGCCTTGATCAGCCCACCCGTGAGATTGCCGCGCGCGCCCCCGACGTCCACCATCGAACGGTAGGCGGTCCATTCGATGGCCCTGGCCAGTTCAGGCACGATCAAGGTGGTGAGCGCGTCCATCATGCCGAGGAAGCTGCGAAGCCGGTTCGGCTCCTTGATCATCTCCATGTAGTCGGCTTCGGCTGTGGGCTTTCCGGTCCGCAACATCTCCCCGAAGCGGCCCCACGCCGGATAAAGCATGTGATTGGCCCGTTCGAGAAAGCCACCGATGTACCCGTCGCCGGTCCGCACCAGATGGCGCCCGGCCAGTGCACTGTTGCGGTATCGCCCGTCGTTCTTCTCGAGAAGGTCGAGCGCGGCCAGCACATTGAGGAAATCGGGCGTTCCCCGCGGGTGCAGGTCCAGCTTCACCCGCAGTTCCTCCGCGGTCATCTCGTCATCGCCGAGTACGGTGAACAAACTCAATTCGAGTGCGGTCAGGAGACATTTGGCGGTGCAAAAGGCGGTACCGAGTTCGAAGACGGCGCTCGGGCCTGCGGCGTCGACACTCGATGCTGATGTGGTCATTGCTGGTGTTCCTCCTTGACTCGGGGGATCGTGTCTTCATGTGCCGCCAGGACCACGGCCGCGTCCTTGTCACCGTCGCCGGCCGCGACGACGCCGGCATAGCGATGGGCGAGAGCGTCCGCCAGCGGGAGGGCCAATCCTGCGTCCTGTGCCTCCGTCAGCAGGAGCCGGACGTCCTTCTCCATCAACCGTGCCCGGAACGCGGCGGGTTCGTAGCGTCCGGTACGCATGAATTCGGCCCGGAAAGCCAGGACCGGCGATCGGACGCCGCTGTTCAGCACGGCGTCCAACAGCGTCTTGCGGTCCAGCCCGGCGACGGCGGCGAACGAGACCGCCTCGGCCAAGGCGACCGTCTGCGCGCCGAGTATCAGGTTGAAGGCCAGTTTGAGCGCACTGGCCTGACCGGACCGTCCAAGGTGTACAAAGCCGTCGCGGCTCAAGGTATTCAGCACCTCGCGAGCGGACTCGACGTCGTCGTGCTCCCCCGCGGTGAAGACCCGCAGGCCGCCGGACCGGGCCATCCCGGGGTTGCCGATCACACTGGCCTCCACCCGCCGTATCCCCGCGTCCGCCAGCCGCCGCGCGGCCTGGCGGGCATATCCCGGCGATACCGCGGACGTGTCGATCACCAGGGTTCCTCGCCGCAGGGCGGGAAGCAATTTGCCGAAAAGCACCTCGTCGACCGCGGCCTCGTCACTCAGGCTGAGCAAGATCAGCCCCGTCTCGGCGACGGCTTCGATCGATTCAGCGAGCACCGCTCCAGCGGCGACCAGCGGCGCCGCCTTCTCGGTCGTACGGTTGCAGACCGTCAACGCGAAACCGCCTTCGAGTAGCCGGTGCGCCATCGCGGCCCCCATGTTGCCCAGTCCGATGACGGCGATCCCCGTGGGCTTCATGACCGAATCCGCCCGCGGCGGGGAAATGCCACGGAGCGCTGGGTATTTCGTCGGGATCCCTGTCTGCTGAGGACCTTTGACATCGAATGCCTCCGTCCGTCGATCCGGTGCGGCCTCGGAACGAAGGTTCGCGGTCCGTGCTCCAAACGCGCTGGTGCGCCGTTGAACCCCGACCGATCGGTCATGCCCAGCGAGTTTCCATCGGCGCTACAACGCATGCGCGCACCGTGGTGCTTCGCCGTCTGTCGCGGATCCCGATGAGGAGAACGCCATGCCTGCCGAGCCAGCACCGTCCTTTCCGTTCCGTGCGGACGATCCGGTACTTCCACCGGCCGAGTACCGGAAACTCCAGGTCGAACGGCCGGTCTGCCGGGTGACGCTGCCGACCGGTGACCTCGCCTGGCTGTTGCTCCGCCACGAAGACGTGCGAGACGTCCTCGCTGACACCAGGTTCAGCCGGGAGGCGATCACCGCACCCGGCGCACCACGGATCCTGCCGATCGCTCGCGGTTCACGGTCGATCTTCGTGATGGATCCGCCGGAGCACAGCAGGCTGCGCAAACTGGTTTCGAAGGCGTTCAGCCCCCGGCGGATCGAAGCGCTGCGCCCTCGGATCGAGGATCTCACGCGCGGATGTCTCGACACGATGGCCGAATCGGGGCCGCCTGCCGACCTGATCACCTGCCTCGCCCAGCCGCTCCCGATCACGGTGATCTGCGAAATGCTGGGGGTCCCCTTGGCCGACGTCGACCAGTTCCGGGCGTGGACCGACATCATGCTCGGCTTCACACCCGATCGGCAGGCCGAAGTACTGGCCGCGAAAGACAGTCTCTCCGCATACTTGACGGAGCTGATCAAGGACAAACGGCGGACCCCGACCGATGACCTCCTGATGGTGCTGATCTCCGCGCAAGACGAGGGAGATCGGCTCAGCGAGGAAGAACTGGTGGCGTTCGGCTACACGCTGCTCGGCGCCGGGTACCACGCGACGACCGCGAGCATCGTGCATGCCTTGTTGACCTTGTTGCGGAATCCGGCGCGGCTCGACGATCTGCGCCGCGATCGCGGCCTTCTTCCCGGTGCGGTGGAAGAGTTGCTACGCCTTTCCCAGGCAGGCGGCGGCATCGGAGCGCTGCGGATCGCAACGGAGGACGTGAAGATCGGTGACGTGGTGATCCGGGCGGGGGAAGCCGTCCTGCCCTCGATCAACGCCGCGAACCGCGACGACTCGGTATTCCCCGAACCCGACGAGGTGCGGCTGTCCCGCCCCCGAAACCCCCATGTCGCCTTCGGACACGGCATTCACCATTGTCTCGGCGCCCAGCTGGGCAGGATCGAACTGGAGGTCGCACTCGGTTCGCTGCTGGCGCGTTTCCCGGACCTTCGCCTCGCGGTCGCGGAAGACGAACTCGACTGGAGCGTCGGGCTGGCGTTCAGCAGGCCGGACGAGCTCCCGCTCGCCTGGTGAAGTCCACAACAGACGGTAAGGGGGAGCACGAATGGATCTCGGGCTCGCAGGCAGGTCGGTCCTCATCACCGGCGGCAGTGGTGGTCTCGGCGGAACGATGGCGCAGGTCTTCGCTGCCGAAGGAGCGCGCGTGGCGCTTACCTATCACCGCAACAAGAATGCCGCGTCAGCGGTTGTCGAGACGGTCGAGAAGGGCGGCGGGCAAGCCTTGGCCTTGCCGTACGACCTCGGTGACGAAGAGTCGATCCGATCGGCGACCGACGCCGTGACCTCCGCCTGGGGCGGTATCGATGTCCTGGTCGTCAACGCGTCGCCGGCTCGAGGGCCGGATGAACACCGCGGCCCTTTCGAGACGGTGCCGGCCGAGCAATGGCGAGCGCAGCTGCGCGAAGAGGTCGAAGGCGCTTTCCATACCGTCCAGGCGGTACTGCCGGGTATGAAGGCCCGTGGCTGGGGCCGGATCGTGCTGATGTCCGCCAGCATCGTCAACCGCGGGATGCGCGGCGAGGAGGCATACGTGGCGAGTAAAGCGGCACTGCATGGGCTGAACCGGACGTTGGCCACCGAGCTGGTGGGTCACGGCATTCTCAGTAACGCCGTGGCGCCCGGGCCGACCGTGACGGCCAATCTGCTGCCGAAGGTGCCCCCGGAGATCCGGGCCACTTTGGCCGGGCTGAGCCCGGCGGAGATCCAGAGTGTGCTCAACGAGCGGATCCCGCACCTGCGGTTCGGTCTACCCGAGGACGTGGCGAACGTGGTGGCGTTCTTGGGTTCCGACGCGAACCGCCACGTGACCGGCAGTGTGGTCAACGTCGCGGGCGGCCATTGACGACGGAGGCCGTGTGGCGGTGTCGCCGTCACACGGCCTCCGTCGTCATTCGCGCTCGGCGGCCAGCTTCTCCAGCACGTGTACCACGTCCGCGGGTGGCGGCCGGAGCCGCGACTCGGTGGCGAGCGCCGCAGCCGCTTCACGGTGACCTGACTCCGCGAGCAGCACGGCGACCGCCTCACGGACCGACTCCGGCTCGGCGTCCTCCTTCGCGATGACCCGCCCGGCGCCGGTAGCGGCCAGTTGCCTCCCGTGCAGCGCGTGGTCGGGCAATTGCGGAATCACCAGCTGGGGTACACCGTGGGTCATCGCGGTGAGCGTCGTCCCGGCGCCGCCGTGATGCAGCACCAGATCGCAGGACGGCAGCACCAGGTCCAGTGGTACTCCGGTCAGGACCCGCACGTCGTCGGGTAGCCCGGTGAGGAACTCCATGTGCTCCTCGGCGATCGCGACGACGACCTCGGCGTCCAGGACAGCCACGGCTTTCGCCATCCGCTCCGCGAGCATTCGCCGCGATTCGAGCTTGGCCATCGTCGTTCCCCACGTCACACAGACCCTCGGTCTCGATCCCCTGTCCGGTATCGAGGACGGAACCGTGCCGGCACCGTTGTACGGGACATAACGGATCTCCTGTGGACGGTATCCGGTGGAGACCTGTAGCCGCGGTGGGCAGGGATCAACGGTCAGCCCGCCGTGGACGTCCACTTCCGGGAGGCCGAGCCGTTCGGCGAGTGGGCCGATCGCGTCCGGCAGGAAGCCGGCCGCCCGCTCCAGAAGATCTACGCCGTAGAGCATGCGCACCGCGGGCACGCCGATGGCGGCGGCCGCGAGCGGACCGGCCCAGGTGGTCAGCTCGTAGACGATCACGTCCGGCCGCCATCGTTTGGCTTGCCCGACCAGATCGTCCACCATCGCATCGGCCAGCTCGACCAGCATGTCCAACGCTCGAGGCCTGCCCTGTGGCCGGCCGCCCGGCCGCAGCACGTATTCGCGGACGAATCCCGGCACGTCGACGTCGCGTCCGACCGAAACCGCGTCCAGACCCGCTTGGCGGATCACCGGCATCAAGCCGGGCTGGCTCGCGACTCGCACCTGATGCCCGGCCGCGCGGCAGGCCCAGGCGAGCGGGACCATGGGAAAGAGATGGGACTGCCAAGCCCAGGTGCAGAACAAGATCCGCATTCGCTCACTCCCCGACGATCGCTTCGATCAGGCGAAGCGGCGTTCCGGTCTCGGTGACTCCCCGGTACCGCAGTCCGGCCCGTTCGAACAGCTCGGCGTACTCGTGTGCGGTCCGTTCCCTGCCGTCCATGACCAGCAGCATGTGCAGGTCCATCAGAGCGTCCCAGGGGTTGGCGGGCGGATCGGAGATCAGCTGCTCCAGCAGGATGACCCGGCTGCCCGGTTCGGCTGCCTTCGCCACGTTGCTCAACGCCCGCACACACCTCTCGTCCTCCCACATGTGCAGTACCTGACGGAACAGATAGACGTCGGCCTTCGGCACCGTCACCAGGCAGTCCCCCGCCTCGAGGTCGCATCGGTCCGCGAGCGCGCCGGTACTCAGCACCGGATCCGCGTGCTCGATGGTGTGCGCCCGATCGAAAAGAATTCCGCGCAGGGCGGAGTTCGCCTCCAACAGCGCGCGCAACAACGAGCCGTGTCCGCCGCCCACGTCGACCACCGTGTGGGTCTCGGAGAGGTCCAGTGCGCCGACCAGCGCGGGGTGCATGGCGACGGACTGCGCGGCGTAACCGCGCAAAGTGGCCGCGCCTGCCTCGTTGTCATCCTCTGCGAAGTAGCTGAAGAGGTCCTTGCCGTAAGTGGCCCGGAACGCGCATTCGCCGGTGCGAACGCTTTCGTCGAGCTTCGCCCACATCTGCCAGCCCCAGTACGAGCCGGTCAGCATCACGTCCCCGATTCGCACCGGCGCGTCGGAGCGCATGGCCCTGGACGCCTCCGTGTGTTCGTAGCGCCCGGGCCCGAGCTGGCGATAGACACCGTAGGCGGAAAGCGCGCGCATCAGCCTCGACAAGGCGCCCGGATCCGCACCGATCTCGTCCGCCAGCCGATCGACGTGCACCGGCTCGTCGCCGACGAAGTCCGCGATCCGGAGCTTCGCCGCGGCCTGGATCACGCCGCTCGCCCACATGCCCCAGGCCAGCTCCATCACATTCTGGACAGCCGGCGGGCCGAGCACCGGAGCACCGTCGAAGGCTGTCGTCCGCACGGTCTTCAGGTCAACGTCACGCATGATCATCACCTCGGAATCGATCGTCGGATTCCGCCGTCCTTCGCGGACGGCGGACGGTCGTCGGCCGCGGTGGCGGGCACCCCACCCGGCGGGAGCAGGAAACTCATCACGAAACTGGCGAAGAACAACGCCACGCAGACCCAGAGGCAGGCCTCGATCGCCTGCCGGTGATCCCCGGTGCCGGTGAGCGAACCGAAGAAGACCGTGCCGAGCACCGCGATGCTGATCGCCGAACCGACCTGCAGAGCTGTGGTCATCAGCCCGGACGCCGCACCGGCGTCCTGGACGGGGACCTTGCTCAGCACGATGTTCACCAGCGTCGCGCTGACCATGGCCATGCCTGTCCCGAGGACGATCGCGCCAGGCACGAGCGCCCACGGGGTCAACGCCGGCCCCAGGACATGGATCGGGTAGATCACGCCGACCACCCCGGCGATCTTGACCAGTGCCGCGATCGACACCACTCGCCTGCCCAGTCGCGGGGCCAGCCGGATGGACAGCATCGAGCCCGCGATGATGCCCAGCGAGGAGGGGAACAGCGTGAGCCCGGTACGCCAGGACGAATAGCCGAGACCTTGTTGCAGGTAAAGCGAAAACACGAAGGTGTGGCCTGTACCCGCGAAGAAGATCAACGCGAGCGGAAGCCCCGCGCGCAGGCTGCGATGACGTGACATCCGTGCCGGGATGAGCGGTGTCCCCCCGCTGCGTTCGCGGAATCGCTGATGCCACAAGAAGAACAGAAAAATCGGCATCACCGCGGCGAACGAAAGAAATGTCCACAGTGGCCACCCGGTCTCGTGACCTTGTACCAGCGGGTACATCACCGCCACCAGTGCCGCCGTCACCAGCAGCACGCCGACCAGGTCCAGTTTCGGTGCCGTGCCGGATCGCGATTCCGGCATGAGCCGCAGCGCGCCGAGCAGGGCGGCGGCCCCCACCGGAAGATTGATCAGGAAGACCGCACGCCAGCCGAGCCCGGCGATATCGGCCTGGATCAACAGGCCACCGAGCACCGGGCCGGTCATCCCGCCCAATGCCAGCGATATCCCGTACATCGCCAAGGCCCGCGGCCGTTCCGGTGAAGGGAACTCGACCTGGATGAAGCTGAGCACCTGCGGGATCATCATCGCGGCCGCGGCCCCTTGCAGGACACGGGAAACAACCAGCGTTTCCGGGTTCCTCGCCAGGCCGCACAACACCGAGGTGAGCAGAAAGACAGCCATCCCAGCGACAAAGGTCCGCTTCCGGCCGTAGATGTCCCCGACCCGGCCACCGGTGATCAGCAGGACAGCGAACGCCAGGGTGTAACCGGCGGAGGTCCATTGCAGCGTGGCCGGGCCCGCTCCGAGGTCCTCTTCGAACGCCGGCAAGGCGACCGTGACGATGGTCGCGTCGAGCAGATCCATGTAGCAGGCGAGCAACGCGGGAACCAAGGCCGCCCAGCGTCGCGGATGGTGGATCCTAGGGGTGGTACGAAGGTCCAAGGGAGTCATCGGCCGACTTTCCTGAGGCGTCAGCGTGCTGACCGATGCTCAGGGGACGGCCTGGGATCGTGCTGGAACCTCGGTGGACCACCCTCGTCTTCAGCCGGCCAGACCCGCACGGTGTGCGAGGATCGCGGCCTGCACCCGGTTGGTCAGCTTCAGCTTGCTCAGGATGCGGCTGACGTGGGTTTTGACGGTCGCCTCGCTGAGATACAGCCTGTTCGCGACGTCGGCGTTGGCCAGCCCCTCCGCCAGTGCGACGAGAACCTCGCGTTCCTTGTCGGTCAGCACGTCCAACTGTTCCAGCGCCTTCGCCTGACGGGACGGCTCACGTTCGGTGAAGGTGTGCAGCAGTCGGCGAGTGATGCTCGGTGCGAGCATGGCATCGCCGGCGGCGACCGCCCGGATCGCGGTGATCATGTCGTCGCCCGCGGAGTCCTTGAGCAGAAAGCCGACGGCGCCGTTGCGGAGTGCGGTCTGCACGTACTCGTCGAGATCGAACGTGGTGAGGACGATGACCCTCGGCGGCCGTGGCAAGGACTGCAGGCGTGCTGTCGCGGCGAGACCGTCGGACTCCGGCATCCGGATGTCGACCAGCGCGACGTCCGGCTGGTGCCGTTCGGCCTCTTCGACGGCCGATATCCCGTCGGACGCCTCGGCCACCACCGACATGTCACCCGCCGCCTCCAGGATGGTGCGCAGCATGGAGCGCACCATCCATTCGTCGTCGACGACCATCACCCGGATCATGAGCCGGTTCCCGTCGATGGAAGCGGAATGACCGCCTCGACCTCGTACCCGCCGTTGAGGGTCGCCCCGCAACTGAGCGTGCCGCCGATCAGCCTGATCCGTTCTTGCAGGCCGATGATCCCGAAGCCCCCACCAGGGAGAGAGTCCGGAGCAGGCGACGATGGCGGTCTCTGATTGGTGATGATCAGCCGGAACTCCTCCGGACCGTGGATCATGCGGATGCGTGTATCGGCGTTTCTCGCATGCTTGTGCACGTTGGTCAGTGCCTCCTGGGCGACACGGTAGCTTGCCTGTTCGACGATCGAAGGCAGGGGGCGAACCTCTCCGACGGTCTCCACGTCGACCTGGACCCCCGCTGCCCGGGACTGGGCGGCGAGCCCGGCGATGTCCTCGATACGGGGCTGGGGCGACAGTGGCGCGTCACCGACCCGCAACACCTCGAGAACCTGGCGGAGTTCGCTGAGCGCGTCCCGGCCGATGGACCGGATCTTCTTGGTCAGCTGGAGCCTTTCCCGATCCCCCGAGACCTCCGCGGTCGCGGCGTGCAACACGATAAGGCTCACCCGGTGCGCGACCACATCGTGCATGTCGCGGGCGATGCGGGTGCGCTCCTCGGCACGAGCCTGTTCGGCGAGCAGATCGCGTTCGCGTTCGAGCCGGGAAGCGCGTTCGAGCAGGTTGCCGACCAGCTTCCGATGGGTGAAGCTCCACAACCCGAGCAGCGTGGGTGCGAGGCACAGCGCCGTACTGATCGGAACACTCGCGTCGAAACCGCCAAGGCGCCAGAACGGGAATCCGACCGTCACCAGTGCGATCGCGGTGATGACGGCCATCATTCGTCGTGACGTCTCGAAAGCCGCCAACGCGTACAGGCCGAAGACCACACCGGCGATCGCCGAGAGCATCGTCCAGCTCGCCAGGCTCACGATCACCAGGAAGACCGGCTTGCGCCTGCGCACCATCGCCGCGGCGCCCGTCAGCAGGGCGAGCGGGATCGAGGCGATCAGCCGGTTGTCACTGCCGAGGAGAGGAAACCCGAAGTCGGGGGCGAACTGCTGTGGCCCCGACCAGACGAAGGTGCCGATCACGCACGCCAGTGCCACCGCCGAATCGATGATCACGTGACGTCGTTCCGATGGTTTCCACGCCCACCACCGTGGGGTGGAGCTCGGCGAGGTCATTCTCGAAGTCTAGAGGAATGATCAAGTGGGGCCGGAGCATACTGCCCGCTCTCACCTGATCGGTCGCCCTCTGGAGTCAGCTCCCAGTGTTCCGAGATCCCCCAGGAAGACGCTGCGCTGACCCGGCGGCGGTGCGAAGAATCGATCAGGAGGGGACATGTCCGAGGGAGCGCCAGTGGATCCTGCCGGAACGGCGAGGAATCCCACGCTTTGGCAGGCGGGCGTGGTCATCGCGCTGGCCGCGCTGACGATGACCGCCCTGGCCGTCCCGGTGTTGCGGGGAGCACCGCTCTGGATGGCCGACTTCCAGGTTTATCACGAGGTCGCACGAGCGGTATTCGACGGCGTTCCGCTCTACGAGCTGCAAGTCGATACCGCGGCTTTGACAGGAGTCGCGTTCACCTATCCCCCTTTCGCCGCGGTGATGTTCACACCCTTGTCGTGGCTGCCTGCAGGCTTGGGGGAGGTTCTCTGGACGTACACCTGCTTACTCAGTCTCGGTGTGCTTCTTTGGGTTTCGCTCGGTCTCGCGGGGGTCAAAGCGCGAAATCGACGGCTCCGGCTGGTGGCGCTGGGAATGGTCGTCGCGCCGCTGCTCACGCCGGTTCTGATGAATCTCATGCTGGGACAGGTCAACATCTTCATCGTTCTTCTCGTACTACTCGACTTCTCGCCGCTGATGCCCGCGAGGTGGCGGGGTCTGCTGATCGGAATCGCCGCCGGGGTGAAACTCACCCCTTTGATCTTCGTGGGCTATCTGCTGTGCACCGGACGGCGGATGAGCGCCTTACGCGCCACGGCTGCCTTCGCTGGTACGATCGCCGTCGGATTTCTCGTCCTGCCCCGGGAATCAGGCGCGTACTGGCTACAGGGCCTGATACTGGACACCGGCAGGGTGACCGATATCAGCGCAGTGGTGAATCAGTCGTTGCCCGGCCTTTTCGCGCGGTTGGCCGGTACCACCACGGCACCTGGCTGGTGGTTGCCGGTCTGCCTGGTGGTCGTCCTGCTCGGCCTGCTCGCCGCGAGGTGGGCTCATGGCCTTGGCCACGACCTGGCAGGCGTGCTGGTGGCGGCGTTCACCGGACTGGCGGTCGCGCCGATCTCGTGGCCCCATCACGCGATTTGGATCGTGCCTGTGCTGGCGTGGCTCTCGGTGGTCACCTGGCGTACGAAGTCCACGGTGCCGAAGTTGCTCTTGGCAGCGGCGACCCTCTGGTGGCTGGTGCCCGTTTACTGGCTGTTGGCACCCGACAAGGCCACTCCTGATCTGACCCCCGGTGACCATTTGCTGCTCGCGCTGACGGGCTATCTAGCGGTGACCGCGCTCGCGGTGGCACTGCTGCCTGTATGGCTCCCCCGCGTTCGAACTGCGTCGTCCGACCCAAGGATCAATCGATCGATGTAGGCGACGGCGGTACTCGAACTACTTCCGGCCCATAGGTGAAATCACTTCGTGCGACGCGGACACCGCCGCCCCGCTCCTAGATTCGAATCCACAGGCCAACGGACCACGAGACGACTTACGCCTGGGACGAGAACGGAGAGGTGACCAGCATGGACCCCGCGAACAGGACGAGCGCCGATGTCCCGGCACGGCCGGCGATCGCTCCAAGCGGGCCGGGACTGACCACCCGGCAGACGCGAGCGCAGTGGGCGTTCGCCGTGTTCTCGGTCCTCAACGCCGTGGTGATCTTCCCCGGCGAGAACGCCATCCTCCCGCTCATCCAGAGCCTGGGATTCGCGGGCTATCTCCTCGCCGCCGGGATCACGGCCTATTGCGCACTGCGCTCCAGGACCTCGCGGGCGCGCGGAATCTCTATCGTGTTCCACCTGCTGTTCGTCCCTGTGCAGTTCCTTTTCAGCTTCCCCGGCCCGCTTCCGCTCGCCGGGATGGTGTTCTCCGCGGTGATCCTCGGCCTGCTGCGGCCGACTTTTCCGAGGTTGTCACCCGGAAAACGGAAACTCTGGGTGATGCTGCATGTCGGGCTGTCGGTGAGCTGGCTCGGTATCGCGGTGTCCATGGTGGTTCTCAGCACCGTGGGCTACACCACGGAAAACGCCGGATTGCGCCATGGCGCCTACGAATTGATGCACGTCTTCGATCTGTTCATCGTCATTCCGACGATGATGCTGTCCATTATCACCGGCCTGGTGGTCTCCCTGGGCAGTAAATGGGGCCTCGTCAAACACTGGTGGGTGCTGCTCAAGCTCGTGATCGCGCTGGGCATTCCGGCGGTCGCCATCGTGGAAAGCCAGTGGGTCCAGGAACTCGCCGAACGAACCCTCGACCCGGCCGCCGAACCCGGCGCCACAGGACTGACGCTGATGATCTGCATGATCGTCTTCTCCGCCGCGTTGTGGACGGCGACCTACCTGTCCGTCTTCAAACCCGGCGGCAAGACCCGATGGGGGAAAAAGGACATCGAACGCGAACGCGCCATACGGGCGGGCCGGTCGGCGGCCCCGACCGCAGAACGAGCAGCAGGTCAGCGTGTCGGCGGTCCGGAGTACGACGCTGCCGAGCACTATCGAGGAGGAAAGAACTGATGGGGGAACCGAAACCGCCTGCCGCACGAGCCCGCGCGCTCGTGAAGGTCTACGGCCAGGCGAGCGCGAGCGTGACCGCGCTCGACAACGTGAGCCTGGACATCCAGGCTGGGAGATTCACCGCGATCATGGGGCCCTCGGGCTCTGGCAAGTCCACGTTGATGCATTGCCTCGCCGGCCTGGACACCCCTACCAGCGGCCAGGTCTTCGTGGGCGACACCGAGCTGACCGGTCTCGACGACGATCGGCTCACGGTGCTGCGCCGCACAGAACTGGGGTTTATCTTCCAGGCCTTCAACCTGGTGCCCACCCTGTCGGCGCGCGAGAACATCGTGTTGCCTTTGACGATCGCGGGACGGAAACCGGATCCCGGTCACTTCGCCGATCTCGTCACGGCCTTCGGGCTCGCCGAACGGCTCGATCACCGGCCTGGGCAGCTTTCCGGCGGCCAGCAACAGCGGGTCGCCTGTGCGCGCGCGCTGATCACCCGGCCGAAGGTGATCTTCGCAGACGAACCCACCGGAAATCTGGATTCCCGCAGCAGCGGGCAGATCCTGCGATTCCTGCGGAGCGCGGTCGACGAGTTCGGGCAGACCGTCGTGATGGTCACGCATGATCCGCTTGCCGCCGCCTATGCCGATCTAGTCGTCTTCCTCGCCGACGGTGTGTTGCTGGATCGGCTGGAGGCACCGACGGCCGAGCGTGTCCACGCGCGGATGCTCCAGTTCGATCACGGCGCCGGGGCGGGTGCCGTGTCGTCGGCCGCACGGACCATCAGGGCGTTCTGATCATGTGGCGAACCGTATTGGCGACGTTGCGGGGAAACTGGTCCCGCCTGGTACTCACCTTCATCACCGTGCTCTTGGGTGCGACCTTCGTGTCGGGCGCACTGGTCGTGAGCACGAGCCTGTCCGAGGGGCAGCAACCGTTGAGGGACGGTTTGGACGCCTTGGTCACGCCACTGGGCCGTGGTGTGGGCGAAGACGAGGCGCAGCTCAGCCAAGGTGGGCAGAACCGGGTACTGCTCGACGAGGGCCAGCGCGCGACACTGGCCGGGCTTCCCGGCGTCGCCGCCGCGACCGGGGTCGTGGAGGGTTACGCCGCGGTAGCGGGCGCGGACGGCAAGGTACTGGTGTCCCAAGGCTTCGAAGTCAGGATGACCGGGAGCAACTGGACCGGGACGGACCGGATGTCGCTGGTCACCGGCCGTGCCCCGGCCGGGCCGACCGAGGTGGTTCTCGCGGAGTCCGTCGCCACCGATGGCGGTATCGCCGTCGGTGATACGACGACCGTGCTCTACGGCGGCGGGAAGCTCCAAGCCGCGGTGGTGGGCGTCTACGACTACCAGCCCCATGGCCGGGAAGCCGGCTCCTCCCCCACCGTGGCGTTCGACACCGCGACGGCGCAGCGGTTGTTGCTGCGCCCAGGGAGCTTCACCAGCGTGGAGGTCACCGCGACGCCCGGAACACCGGAAAGCTCGCTGACGATGGCCGTCTCGGCGGCCATGCCCGCCGGTTTCGCCACCGTCGACCGGGCCGAACTCAACGCCACACTGCGCGCGGCGACTTCGGAGATCACCTCGGCGCTGTCCGCCACCGTGCTGGCCTTCACCGGGATCGCACTGGTCGTCGGGATCACGTTGATCGTGAACACCTTCTCGATGCTGGTGGCTCGTCGCGGGCGTGAGCTGGCGCTGCTGCGGGCGGTCGGCGCGACCCGTCGGCAGGTCCGGCGATCGGTGCTCCTGGAAGCCGCCGTGGTGGGAGTACTCGGTTCGATGACCGGCCTGGTCATCGGCAGCCTGCTGGCCCTTCCGGTGGTGACATACGCGGCGGAGCTGAACCCCGCCTTGGACGGCGGCGTGGTGATCGGCCTACCCGCGGCACTGGGGACGCTCCTGGTCGGGACGGGTACCACGGTGGTGGCGGCCTGGCTGCCGGCGCGTCGTGCGGCGTCGGTACCTCCGGTCGCGGCGCTGGGCGGTGAACAGCTCGAGGAGGAAAAAGGCTCTCGGTGGCTGCTGCGGTCCGGGCTCGCGATGGTGAGCCTTTCACTTCTCCTGCTGATCGTCGCCGCGGTCGGCGAGGGCACCGCGAGCCGGGCGTCCGGCATGCTCGGGGCGCTCGGGCTGTTGCTGAGCGCGGTGATCTGTGCCCGCTGGCTGAGCGGACCGGTCATCGGCCTGCTCAGCAAGCCACTGCGACGCGGGACGCTCGGCGGGATGGCGGTCCGCAACACTTTGCGCAGTCCCCGGCGGACGGCCGCGACAGCGACGGCCTTGACGATCGGCGTGGCCATCGCCATCGGCATCACCATCTTCTCCACGACCATCTCGACGATCAGCGAACGCGATCTCGGTGGCGCCTTCGTCGGCAGGACCGTCGTCACCAACGTCGCCGGCGGTCAGATCGGCGAGGACACCCGGCGGCTGGTGGAGGCGGTGCCGTCCGTGACCGCGGTCAGCACGTTGCGCACCGACCAGGTTCTCCTCGACGGCAAGGAAACTCGCGCAGGCAGCACCGACGTCTCCGCGCTCGGTCGCACCGTCGACGTGAAACTCGAGCAAGGCGGCACCGCGGATCTGACGCGGGGTGTGTTCGTCGCCAAGCCGGTCGCCGAAGAGCGGGGCTGGTCGCTGGGACGGCAGGTCACACTGACGTCGCCCGGCGGTGGCAGCACTCCGGTCGAGATCACCGGGATCTTCACCGAAGCGACCGTCCTGGGCCAGGTCGTGTTGCCACCCGCGCTCGCCGACGTGCATTTTCGGCCGGGCGATGGCAACCCCATGGTGGTGGCGACCGCGCCGGGCACCGACGGCGCCGCTGTGGAAGAAGCCTTGCGACAAGCACTCGCCGCCCGCTCCGATCTCGCCGTCATGAGCGCACCGGAGTACGTGCGCAGCCGTATCAGCGAGGTGGACGTGTACCTCGGTGCCGTTACCGGACTGCTGGGACTGTCCGTGTTGATCGCCTTCCTGGGCATCATCAACACCTTGTCGCTCTCGGTACTGGAGCGTGGACGGGAACTGGGCCTGCTCCGCGCGACCGGGATGACCCGGCGGCAGATCCGCGGGCTCATCCGGGTCGAATCCGTGCTGATCGCCGCGCTGGGCGGGTTGATCGGAGTGGTGGTCGGCGTCGTACTCGGCGCGATGATGCAGAACTTCATCTTGTCGCGAGGAGTCTTCGACCTCGTGGTGCCACCTACGATTCTGCTGGCACTGGTCGGGATCTCGCTGGGTGGCTTGCTGGCCGCCGCGTGGCCGGCCCGCCGGGCGGCACGGGTGAACGTGATACGCGCGATCACCGTCGACTGACGGTGCGTCCGGACGAGTTCGCATCGCGAACCGAAATCAGTTGAGGAGCGGTCCTGTGACCTATGTGATTACCAGTCCGTGCACCGACGTCAAAGACCGGTCGTGCGTGAACGTGTGCCCTGTCGACTGTATCCACGACTCGGGAGCGCAGATGGTGATCGACCCGGTGGAATGCATCGACTGCGGCGCCTGTGTGCCGGAATGCCCAGTGGAGGCGATCTTCTTCGAGGCCGACGTGCCGGACGGCGAGCGGGAATCAGTGGCTCGTGCCGAGTCGTTCTTCGACCAAGGGACCGGATAGCGAAACCGCTTCCGGACGGGCGTTTCGCACGCCCGTCCGGAAGCCGCCGGTTCAATAACGCTCGGCGGTCACCGTCGTCTCCGAGACCCGCACTATCTGCCCATCGGCGTCCACTGCCGTACCGGTTCCATGCGAGGTGAATGTGTCCCCCGACGTAAGCCTTCCTTCGTGGTCAACGTGCACGTCGAAAGCGAACTCGTTGTCGTCGTCGAAGGCCTGCTCGCGGAAGGTGAACCGGAACCCCTCCCTGGTCCGCCTCCATTTTCCGATCCCGGTGGTCTGACTGCCGGTGTTGGTCTGGATGAGCAGCCCTTCGGCGGTGAAGGCGAACAAGCCGCGTTCGTTCCGCGTCCCATCCGCGAAAGTCACTCGCACCGCCCAGGTCCCTTCCGGACTCTGTGGGCGGGTTCTCAGATCAGTGTCGGCTTCCGCCTCTCTCGCCGGCGCCAGATCCTCTTCCTGAGTGGACATATCCCCTCCGTGATCACTGGTGATAATGGTTCGTGCCCCTGCATGGCCCAATTTAGCAAGGCGCCGAGGACTCGGGCGCACTTTAAGGATTTTTCAGGAACTCGAACCAACCGCCGGAGGAGTGCGTGATTCATTGACGGTTTCGTGTCACCAACGCACCGGCAAACTCGCCAGCGCACGGGCCGTCAGTCCGGTCTTGAGTTCGACCTCCGCCGGCGCCACCGCCAGCCGGAGGGTGCCCGGAATATTGCGCATAAGTGCGTAAAGAGCCTCTTGCATCTCCAGTCTCGCCAGTTGTGCACCGAGGCAGTGATGGATTCCGTAGCCGAAGGCCATATGCGGATTGTGCGACCGAGTCAAATCGACACGGTCCGGCCGGTCGAATACCTCGGTATCGTGGTTGGCCGAGCCGAGCGCGGCCAGCACGGCGTCTCCGGCGCGGATCGTGACGTTGCCCAGCCGAACGTGCTCGAGTGCCACCCTCAGCTGAGTACCGGTCAGCGCGAAAGTGTTGTGCCGCAGCAATTCTTCTATGGCGCTCGGAACGAGGTCGGGCTGGGCGTACAGTCGCGCCATCTGCTCGGGCAGGCGGAGCAGAGTGAACAGTGCGGTACTCAACGTGCTCGCGGTACTCATATGGCCGACGGTGATCAAGATCAGCGCGAAGCTGACCAACTCGGTTTCGGACAGCTTGTCCTGCTCGTCGCGAGCGGCGATCAGGACGCTGAGCAGGTCGCCGGCCGGGTGAGCGCGCTTTTCCGCGACCAACTCGACGAGGAACCGCTCGATACTCGTTCGTGCCGCCCTCACCTCGTCGCGCGAGTGCGAGGACAGGCTGAAGATCACGTCAGTCCAGCCGTGCAGCGTCCCGAAATCCGAATAGGGCACACCGAGCAGTTCGAAGATGACTTTGCTCGGCAGCGCGGCGGTGAACTGCCCGAGCAGGTCGGCGGACCGAGGGCCACTCGCCACCTCGATCATCAGGTCGTTCGCAAGTTCTTCGACCCGGGGCCGCAAAGCTTCGATCCGGCGGGTGGTGAAGGCCGGCGCGACCAGCCGGCGCAGCCTGGTGTGATCGGGCGGGTCCATACCGAGGATGGTTTCCGGGCCAGGACTGGTGTTCCCCATCCGCGGGCCACCTGGCAGTTCGGCGGCCGCGCGGCTGAACCTGGCGTCCGCCAGAACCTTGCGGACGTCCGTGTACCGGGTGACCAGCCAGGCCCGGTCCCCGGACGGCAGGGTCACCTCGGTGACCGGTTGCCGCGCGCGTAACCGGGTGAACTCGGCGGGCAGGGTGAACTCGGGTGGCTGCGGGAACGGGAACGTGAGCCCGGTGAGTTCCGTGGACATGGCGCACTCCTTTACGAAGGCGGTCAGGCGAGCCCTGCGCGGTCCAGCGCTTCAGCGGCGACACGCAAGATGGACTGTTGTTCCTCGATCGCGCGCGCGAACGGCGACAAGGCCAGTGTGGTCACTCCCGCCTCGGCGTACGCGGTCATCTTTTCCGCGATCCGTTCGCGGGGCCCGAGCAAGGCCGTCGCGTCGATGAACCCGAATGGCACGGCTGCGGCGGCACCTGCGTGATCACCGGCGCCATACCGATCGTGCACCTCATCGGCCTCGTTCGGGTACCCCATGGTTTTCATCAGGCTGTGGTAGAAGCTGTGTTCCTTGCTACCGAGGCTGACGAACCGTGCGATGTAGTGCCGGACGGCGTCCGCCGCCTCGTCCGGCGACCGGCCGACGACGACGGGTACCGAGGGAGCGACCTCGAATCCCTTGTATCGCAGACCCGCCTTGTCCCGCCCCGATCGGATGTGGGGAAGCGATTCGGTGATCCGGTCCGGCGAGCAGAACACACCGAACCAGCCATCGGCGACCTCGCCCGCCAGTTCGAGGCTGCGCGGTCCGATGGCCGCCAGGTAGATCGGTACGGCCGCAGCGTGCGCCGAGCCGAATTGCTGAAAGGGTTCACCTCGTGCATCCGGAAGCGGCAGTTCGTTGAGTTCGCCTCGATATCGCACGGGCTCGTCGTTCAACGCGAGCCGTACGATCTCGATGTACTCCCTGGTACGGCGGAGCGGGCGATCGAATCGGACACCGTGCCATCCCTCGGAGATATGCGCGTTGGAGATTCCGAGTCCCAGCCGGACACGCCCAGGGGCCAAGGTCTCCAAAGTGGACGCCGTCATCGCGGTCATCACTGCCGAACGCGCGGGAATCTGGAGTACACCGGCTGCGAGACCGATCCGTTCGGTTCGCCCGGCCAGCATCCCGAGCACGCTGATGGCGTCCGTACGGTAGCCCTCGGGAACGAACGCGACGTCGTAGCCGAGCCGTTCCGCGGCCGACGCCACCGCCGGTGCGCCGTTCGGCGCGATGTTCACCCCGAGCTTCATCGGACTTCCTCCAAACGCGTCAGTGTGATCAGGCGATGGTGACAGCGACTGCGGTGCACGCCAGAGCGAGCATCGCCAGCGCGGTGCGCAGGAAATGCCATCGGCGCCACAGGGGTCGCGGATCATGCCAGTCGTCGGGCATCCGATCCGGATCCAGTTCCCTTGTCTGCCGGTTGATCGGCACGTTGCACCAATGGGAGACCACGGACACTCCGAGCAGCGAGACAGCCGCGCCGCCGAATAGGAGAACCGCGGCCGTTCCCGGCATCAATACAGCGAGCACGATTTCGATCAGGGTCGAGCTCAGCACCAGTACGGGCATGGTGGGGTCCCAATTGCGCCCGAGCAGTTTCTGCGCGTAGACGTAGCGGCCGGGCGGCATCGCGATCAACGCGGGCAAGGTACTCAGGGCGACCGCGAACAGCACGCCGGCCACCGTTCCGCTGCCCATCAGGGCAAGCACGCTGAGCAGGTCGGCCACCGTGGCGGTCATCAAGGGACGTCTGGCTTGTCGGCCGAGAGCCGGGAAATGCAGCGCATGGTGCTCCTCTCGAAGGTCTTGGTGAATCCTTCGACCGATCCCGTGTCTCTCGGCCGGGCGAGATAGGGCTTGAGTTTGCGCTCGACCTCGCGCACTCCAGGCTGAGTCGCCATGAATCGCGCGATGTCGGCAAGTTCACCTTCGTATTCGACGAATCGCACCATGATGTCGTTCTCGATGAACACAGCGGTCGACAAGATGCGCCCGACTTCGTTGCCATCGTCGTCGAGCACCACTGGCGAGCCAGTACGTTTGAAGTCGGCGAAGATCTCGGCGATCTGCTCTTCGCAACCGGCCTTGATACCGTATCTGATCGCTGTGATGGGCATTGCGGACTCCTTTGTTCGGGGTCAACTCGCCGACGTGACGGAGACGTCGGCCATTCGTTCCAGCAACGAAGTGTCGTGAGTGCCTTCACGAAAGGACGGGTTCCGGATGATCTCGCGAAGCGCGTCCCTCGTCGTGTGGATACCAGGACCACCGATCCGGAACTCGGCCAGCGCGCGGTCCATCCTGGCGAGCGCCTGTGCCCGATCCGGCGCCCACACGATCACCTTGGCCAGCAGGGAATCGTAGTCCGGCGGAACGCGCCAGCCGGGATAGGCATGTGTGTCGACCCGGACGAACGGGCCGGCGGGCGGGGAGAATTCGACGAGCTTGCCGGGGCAGGGGGCGAAGTTCCGGCTGGGGTCCTCCGCGTTGATCCGGCACTCCACCGCGACGCCACGCGGTTTCACGTCTTCTTGCCGAAGGGAGAGCGGCAGGCCCGCCGCGACCAGGATTTGTTCGCGGACGAGATCAATACCGGTCACCATTTCGGTCACCGGATGCTCGACCTGTATACGCGAGTTGACCTCCATGAAGGCCGCCTCTTCACCGGAGACCAGGAACTCGAAGGTGCCCGCGCCGGTGTAGCCGACCGCTCGCGCCCCTCGGGCCGTGGCTTCGGCGAGTACTCCGGACAGCCCTGCGGCCAAGCCGGGTGCGGGGCTCTCTTCGACGAGCTTCTGGTGACGCCGCTGCACCGAGCAGTCCCGCTCGCCGAGGCAAACGACGTTGCCGTGCTCGTCGGCGAGCAGCTGGATCTCGACATGCCTGGCGTTTTCCCAGAAACGTTCCAGGTACACCCGCTCGTCGCCGAACACCGCCCGTGCGGTCGCCCTGGTCGACCGATAGGTCGGCAGCAACTCCGCCCACTCTCGGACGATCGCCATTCCCCGGCCGCCCCCGCCCGCCGATGCCTTGATGATCAACGGCAGGCCGATTCGCCGTGCCTCGGCGAGAACCTCGGCCGACCCGTTCACCGGCTTCGTCGTCCCGGGAAGCAGCGGCAGGCCTGCCTCGCTCATCAGGCGCCTGGCCAAGGACTTGTCCCCCAGCCGGGCCATTACTTCGGGCCGCGGGCCGACGAAGGCGAGCCCGTTACTCACACAGATCTCCGCGAAATCCGGGTCCTCGGACAGAAAACCGTAACCGGGATGAACCGCTTCCGCCCCGGTCCGCAACGCGACCTCGATGAGCGCGGGTGGATACAGATAGCTCTGTTTGGCCGCACCCGGGCCGATCTGGACCGCCTCGTCGGCGGCGAGCACGGCGGCCGACTCCTTGTCGACCGTGGAGTGCGCGACCACCGTGCGGATGCCCATCTCGCGGCAGGTCCGAACCACCCGGAGAGCGATTTCGCCCCGATTGGCCACCAAAAGGGTCTTGAAGACGGGTTCGGTACGCCGATTCCCGATCGGCCGCGGCAGCGAGCTCATTCCGGCACCTCGGGTTCGATGGCGATCAGTGCTTGGTCGTACTCGACCGGCTCGGCGTCGGCGACGAGGATCCGCGTCACCCGCCCCGCTCGGTCCGCGACGATCGGGTTCATCAGCTTCATCGCCTCCACGATCGCCACCTGCCGACCGCGTTCGACCACGTCACCGACGGCCACGAACGGCTTCGCACCGGGTTCCGGCGCGAGGTAGCAGGTGCCGACCACCGGCGTGCGTATCGTCGGAGTTTCGGTCGCAGGTGACGCCGCGGCGGGCTTCGCCGGCTCCACGTCGGAAGGTGGTCGCCCGCCTTCGACGACCGGCCATTCCACATCGATGGTCGCGCTGCCCAGCCGCACCCTCGCGCGCTTCGGCACCCGCTCGGTCGAGGTGACGACCTCGGCCAGGCTGCGGCAGAGGATCTCCATCGCGTCCTCGGCGCCGAGCTTGAGCATTTCGGTCTCGAACCCCAGCACATCCGACAGATCCCGGCTCGCAGTGAACTCGGGATGCCTTTCGATCATTTCACCGTCTCCCTGGTCTTCGGGCGGACCTCGGCCGAGCCGAATCGCCGGAACCTTGCACGCCTCGCCGCCACCAGAGCGTCGCTGTCCCGCCCGTGCAGTTCACGCAGCGCGCAGACCACTGCGTCACGTACGAGCGCGCTGGCAGCCGCCGGATCCCGGTGCGCGCCACCCGGCGGCTCGGGCACCACTCCGTCCACCACCCCCAGGGACAGCAGCGACTTCGCCCCCACCTGCAGCGCCTCGGCGGCGGCGGACACGGCAGGCGTGGCAGAGCTGCGCCAGAGGATGGCGGCACACCCCTCTGGACTGATGACCGAGTACGTGGCGTTCTCGCACAACAGGACGCGGTCCGCGACGGCCAGCGCCAGCGCGCCGCCGCTGCCGCCCTCCCCGGTGATCACGGTGACCACCGGCACCGGGAGCCCGCCCATGACCCGCAGGCATTCGGCGATCGCGTTCGACTGCCCGGTCCGCTCTGCCTCCGGCCCCGGATGTGCGCCAGGGGTGTCGACCAGGGTGACCACCGGTATCCCCAGTTTGGCGGCCAGCCGCATCAAGCGGATCGCCTTGCGGTAGCCGGCCGGGGACGGCATCCCGAAATCTCGCCGCACGAGTTCTTCGGTGGTGCGGCCTTTCTGGTGGCCGATCACCATCACCGGCAGGCCGTTGAGCTCGGCCGGCCCGCCCACGATCGCCGGGCTGTCGTGCCCGGCGCGATCCCCGTGCAGTTCGACGAAACCGTCGGTCCAGTTCGCGAGATGATCGAGTGTGGTCGGTCTGCCGAGGACGCGGGCACGCCGGACCACCTCGTCGATGGCCGGAGAAGACAGGGTTTCCGGGTCTCGCAGCACAGGGTCCGGTACACCGTCACTCCAGCCGTCCGCAGGCGGCGCCGCCGCGCCCACCAGGACCGCCAACAGCTGCGGCAGTTCCTTCCGAGGCGAGACGCCGTCGATCAGACCATGCTCGAACAGGAACTCGGCGGTCTGGAACGACTCGGGCAGGCTCTCCCGGATGGTCTGCTCGATGACCCTGCGCCCGGCGAACCCCATCCTCGCGCCTGGTTCGGCGACGATCACATCCGACAAGGTCGCGAACGACGCCGCCACCCCGCCGAAGGTCGGGTCGGTGACAAGGGTGAGGGTCAACAGGCCCGCTTCGTCGAGGGCGGCCATGGCGTTGCTGGTTCTCGCCATCTGCATCAGGGAGAGAGCCCCCTCCTGCATTCGTGCCCCGCCTGACGCGGTGATCACGAGCAGCGGCATCCTGCCTGCCAGCGCGGTTTCCGCGGCGGTCACGATCGCCTCTCCCGCGGCCGAGCCGAGACTGCCGCCGAGGAACCGGAAGTCCATCGCCGCCACGACGAGCGGGCGACCGCTCAACGTCGCCGACACCACCTGGACCGCGTCCTCCAGACCGGTTTCCCGCCGGGCACGGTCCAGCCGTTCGGTGTAGGGCACCAGGTCTGTGAAAGCCAGGGGATCGTGAACCGCCGCCGCAGGTTTCACCGGCCTCGCCGATCCTGGATCCAGTAACGAATCGAGCCGATCACGCACGGTCAGCCTGCTGTGCCAGCCGCAGCCGGGACAGACCTTGGCCGACCGCGCGAAGCGCTTGCCGTACAACAGCATCCGGCACCGTGCGCAGGACACCCACTCGGGTTCCGGCTCCCGCTGTACGCTGTCGGCGGCATCCATGGTGGCCGTCATGAGGTCCTTCCCTCCCTTGAGACCCGGGCCGATGACGGTTGATCGCGGTCATCGGACGGGAGTACGAGTCCGCCCATGCAGCCGCCAAGGGTCCCCAGCGACCACACCAACATCCCGCCTGCCCTGCTCCACGCCCGACGGGATCGTTGTTCCCGCTCGCGGCGCTCGGGTACGGGTGACCGCATGACGGCTCTCCTGCTCAGTAGGTGGCTCGCACCTGGTAGATGTCGAACGGCCTGGACAACCGCGTGTCCCGGAACGGACGCAGCGGTGCGGTCTGGGCCCGGTGCTCCGGTCCACGCTCCCACTCCTCGAAGGCGGTGACATCGCTCCACGAACTGACCACCACGAACCCGCTCGGGTCCGAAGTGGACCGCAGCAGCTCGTTGCCGAGCAGTCCGGGGACGCCGGCCAGCCGGACACTGGCCTCGTGGTAGGCGGCCTCGATCCGGTCCGGATCCTCGGTCGCGTGGTACAACAGGACCCGCACTCCGCCGCTCACCGCGCTCGTTCCCAGTCGTGAGGAGACTCGGTGCTCGCCGTGCCCGGCAGGTACGCCACCACGCGCATGGTGGTCATCGAGCCGCCGGAGCGGAACGGGTGCAGTTTCCGCCGATGCTCCAGATGGCGGTCGCTGGTCTCGAACTCACGGAACAGCGCCTCGCTCACCCAATCGCTGACGATGTAGTAGACGCCTTCGTCCTCGGACCGGGACAACCACTGTCCGAGGTTGGCGGGGTGGGAGGTCACAGAATCGCCTATCTCCAGCCAAACCCGCTCGAAGTCGCCTTCGGCGCCGGGGTTGATCTGCATCCGCAGCATCACGCGGAAAGCGTCGCCCGTCACGAGATCCCTCCGTCCACCGGGATGACCCCACCGGTTACGTACCTGGCCAGATCGCTGGCCAGGAACCGCACCACGTCGCTGACCTCTTCCGGAGAACCGAGCCTGCCGAGCGAAGTCTTCTCCGAGTAGCGCGTGACCATCGCGTCGCGTTGCTCGGCAGGCAGAGCCTCCAAGGCTTCCGTGTGGATCATGCCCAGCGACAGGACGTTGAACCGGATTCCCTGCGGACCGAACTCCCGCGCCAGTGTGCGGTTCAGGCCGTGCAACGCCGCCTTGGTGGCGGTGTAGTGGGCCCGTAACGGGATGCCGACCTCGATGGACTTCGAGCTGATCCCGATCACCGAGCCGCCGGCGGTGAGTAGCGGCAACGCCTGCTGGACAACCAGGTGTACCGCGGTCAAGTTGGTGTCGACGATGCGCTGCCATTCGGCGACGTCCAGTTCCAGGTACGGGACGTGGCTGATCGCGGCGGCGTTGTTGACCACGATGTCCAGCCTGCCCAACCGCGACTTGCATTCGCCGAGCAGATCGGTGACCTGCGCGGGATCAGCGAGGTCCGCGGGCAACACGTGGTGCGCACCGCCGATCTCCTCGAGTGCCCGTTCGAGCGAGGCGGCCGCTTCCTTGTCCTGGCGGAAGCACGTGACGACGTCGACGCCGTCCCTCGCGAGAGCCAGCACGATGCCGCGGCCCACTCCCCGGGTTCCCCCGGTGACGAGCGCCTTCTTGCCTTTCAAACCGAGATCCATCTTCCCCTCCGCGTCCTGATCGGATCGATGATCTTTCACAACAGCAGCCCCACCGCGGCGCAGTTGGCCAGCAGCGCCGACGTCGCCGACACGGTCCGGGCGCGGTTCCAGCCACCCCAATGCCGTCGCGGATCCCTTTCCGCGAAGTCGTCCGGCAGGTTCTCGGGGTCCAACGTGCGAATCCACTTGTTGACAGGGACGTTCTTCACCAGGGAGATGACGACCGTGCCCGCTGCCAGCAGGCCTGCCGCACCGAACAGCACCTGGGCGCCTGCCGGATCCGCCGCCAGTGCGAGCACCCCATCACCGAGCACCGTGCCGAGGAAGCAGAGGGGCATGAACGGGTCATAGCGTGTCGAGAAGAACCCGTGCGCCTGTACATAGCGCGCGGCGGGCAAGGTATCGAGCAAGGGCCAGCCACCGAGCTGGGTGCCGACCAGCACTCCTGCCGCCAACCCGTTCGCGAGCAGAACCACCGGAATCACGATCTCGAGCACCGCGCACCTCCAGCCGACGTGGTCGGGTCAGCCGACGGCGGCACTGTCGCGTGCGGCCGCTTCCACCTTGTCCTTGATCAACCGCATCTGCACCGGTGTGTTGCCATCCAGTCGCTCACGCATCGCCTCGTCACCGATCGGTGCCTGCGGCTTCATCTCAAAGTCCTGCACCCAGCGCATGCGGACACCCCGCTCGGTCTGGAGGTACTCCCAGAAGATCCACATGTACTTGAATGGACCGGTTTCCACACGCTGAGAACGCACCGTCCTGGTCGCCGCGTCCGGTGTTCTCGCCGAAACCCAGCTCCACACCTTCCCGCTCTCGTCCGGATGCAACGAAAGCCGGAAGATGACGGTCTCGCCACGTCGTTCCAGGATGGTCGCCTCCGAGTACTCACTGAAGAGCCGCGTCCATGATCCGATGTCATTGGTCATTTCCCAGACGAGGTCCATGGGTGCGTCGATGACGATCTCGTTCTCGGTGTGCCCTGCCATTTCAGATCCTCGCCTCCACGAACTGGGCATTGATGAATTCGACGGCCTTCGCCGGCGTGGGCATCTCCGCGATCGCGGAGTCCGGAATCGAAAAGCCGTAGCGGCGCTCCACCTGCCTGGCGAACTCCAGTACGGCGAGCGAGTCGTAGCCGAGTTCACCGAACTCGACATCGGCGATATCACCATTCAGATCGACTTCTTCGTCGACTCCCCCGCTCGCGCGCAGGATCTCTTTCAATTCCTCGAAGGTGAACCTGTCCGTCATCTTCTCGTCCCTTTCACTGTTCACAGCGCCTTGGCCCTGGGGAGATCCGTGAGTACGAGTGCCGCGTTGAAGCCACCGTGACCGCGCGCGAGGACCAACGCGGTACGCACCCTCCCGTCCCGGGGCTGGTTGGTCACCAGATCGAGATCGCAGCCGGGTGCCAGCCGGGCCGAGCCGACCGTGTGCGGGATGACGCCGTCCCTGATCGCGAGCAGCGCCGTGGCCACGTCCAACGATGCGCCTCCGCCGTACAGCCGTCCGGTCAACGTCTTCGGTGCCGTCACCGGCACCCCACGCGAACCGAAGACCGCGCTGATGGCCTGGGCTTCGGAAAGATCATCTGCCCGCACGCCCGCGGCATCGGCGAAAACGACGTCCACCTCCTCCGGATTGACGCGCGCGTCCGCGAGTGCCCGCTCGATCGTGCGCCGTAGTGCCGGCGGCCGTGCCGACCCCGGAGGGGGGTCGAAACCGGCGGCGTGGCCCGCGATCGCACCGTAACCGGATCCCTTGTCACGGTCCTGAGCACTCCGCGCGCTTTCCACGATCAGGATGGCGCCGCCTTCGCCCGGCAAATAGCCGCTCGCTTCGGCATCGAATGGCAGGTAGGCGCGATTTTGATCATCCACAGTGGAGAGCTTCCCGTTCGAAAGCTGAGCGACCAGGCCGTAGGGGCAAAGAGAAGCGTCGGTGCCACCACTGACCACCAGACGAGAACCACCGTGAACGAGTCTGCGGGCCTGGTTCAACGCGTCCAGACCACCCGCCTGTTCACAGCACAGCACGCCGCTGGGACCACGCATGCCGAAACGGATCGAGATCTGTCCCGTGGTCGCCGCGTAAAACCAGGCGATCGACTGATAGGCCCCGACACCCGACGGACCGTCGAGGTACAGGCGCTCCATCTCGTGCTGGCCGAATTCGGTGCCGCCGGACGAGCTCGCGGTGACGACGGCCATCTCGTAGTCAGGAAGCTCCGCGGGTCGCACGTCGGCGTCGGCCAGAGCCGCTTCGGCCGCGGCGAGCCCCAGATGTGTCCAGCGGTCCGTCTGTGGGATCAGCCTGCCGGGTACCCGCTCTTCGGCGAGGAAGTTCGGCAGCTGCCCGGCAAATCGGACCGGGTAGTTCGAAGGGTCGAACCGGGTGATCCTGGTGACGCCGGATTTGCCTGCCAGAACCGATTGCCAATGTTCCGCAATGCCGATACCCGTCGGCGCCACCACACCGATACCCGTTATGACCGGGCTGGTGGCCGCACCAGATGCGTTCATCGAAAGACCTTTCCGAATATCGGTCCCGCGTGTTTTCCATCGCTTCTCAAGACTGGTCGACCTGCCTGGAAACTCCCTCCAAGCCCGCTGAACGGCCGAAATCGCGAGGTCTCATCCCGCCGCGGGGTGCGACTCCACGGAGAACTGGGAGATGACCTGCATGGTGGCGTCACGGAAGTAGGCGCCGAAGGCAGCCGGGGTACTCGTGTCCCGTGGCGTCTCGAGATAGGGTGCCAGTTTCTCTTCGATCAGGTGAACACCACGCTGACTCGCCATATGCTCGGCGATCGCGGAGAAGTCACCTTCATAGTGGATCACCCGGACCATCACGTCGTCCTTGATGAACACGGCGGTCCCGAGCAGTCGCCCGGCCCGCCTGTCGTCCGCGTCCCGGAACCGGGGGTCGTCCACTCGCTGGAATGCGGCGAAGATCTCGGCGATTTCGGTCTCATGGCCCGGTTTGACCCGATAGGTGATAGCGGCGTACATCAGATCCCTCCATCCACGTTCAAAGTCGCCCCGCTGATGTAGCGGGACGTGTCTCCGCTGAGGAAGAGCACAGCGCCGGCGACGTCCTCAGGACCGCACAGCCTGCCGAGCGCGGTCATCCGGGTGATGCGGTCCACGACGGGCGCGGGCAGGCCCGCACCCGGTTCGGTCTCGGTCAGCCCCGGTGCGACCAGGTTCACGCGAATACCTTGTGGGCCAAGGTCTTTCGCGAGGGCCCTGGTGAATCCCGTCAACGCGGACTTGGAGGCGGAATAATGCACTCCGTTGACCCGGCCGCGCTGTGCCACCGAAGATCCGATGTTCACCACCGCGGCACCGGCCCCCAGCAGGCCCAGCACGGCTTGGGTGACCAGGTAGGCGGCGGTGACATTGTGCTCGAAGACACGGTGCCATTCCTGTTCCGGGAGCTCTTCGAAAGGCGCAGATCCGTCCACACCGACGTTGTTCACCAGAACGTCGAGTCCGCCGAGCGTATCCGCCGCGGCTGTCGCCAGGGCGGCCGCTCCCGCACGCGTGGTGACGTCGGCCTGGACCACTCGATGCCCGGCTCCACGCTCCTTGAGTTCCCGGGCCAGGCTCTGCGCGTCTTCGTCTTCCGTGCGGTGGCCCGCGACGACCGTCGCACCGACGTCGGCGAACGCCAGCACGGTGGCCCGTCCGATTCCTTTGCTGCCTCCGGTCAGCAGCACCCGTTTTCCGGACAATCCCTGATCCACCATCATCTCCTTGACTTATTGAGGGGAAGGGCGAACGTGGCGTGGTCGGCGCGGGGTGGTCGTGAGTGGCGTTTCGGGTTCTCACCCGAAACGCCACTCACGACCCCCGCGCAAAACACCCCAAACAGGCAC
>NZ_JBWKEC010000049.1:0-42021 GCF_056435645.1 Amycolatopsis sp. NPDC043889 | reverse complement strand
CCCGGCTCCGCCGGGTGCCTTCGGCCTGCCCACTCACCCCTATTTTCGGATCAGAACCCGAAACGCCACTCACGACCAACCCGACCCACGACCAGACCGAAGGCGCCCCCTTCGTCGCATCAGACACAGCGAAGGGAGCCTTCACCCCACCCGTCAACCCCGCCCAAGATCAACTTAAGCTACGTGACATTGGGTTAGAACGCTCTTTATCACTCACGACCCCTCTGCAAAAAGGGCATTCGGCTGGCGCCAAGTGTCCCTTGTGGACGCTCCGCTTGCCGGCTCAAGCCAGGCAGTCGCCGGGCTCTCCCCTGCGCAGCGCCGGTTCCTCCTGCGGGAACGTCCGCGCCACCCCCGGCCCACTGGTGCGCGTCTCGAACCGGACGGTCACCCGTCCGTGCCCGGCGCCCTGCACCCACCCGGTTCCGTACGACTCGTGCACGACGTCGTCCCCGGGCCGCCAGCTCGACGACACCACCGGCACCGGCGCCGGGGCTCGCTCGACCACGGGCGTCTCGGCGGCCGGAACCGAAAGAGTGAACAGCGGATCCTGATGCGGCACCGAAAGCCCGGAGAACGCGACCCCGGCCAGCCGCACCCCGCCGAACTCGGTCGGATCGATCAGCAGCCGTTCCGCCATCGCGGCGAGCTGGTCGAATTCGTCGGTGGGCGAGGCCATCGTCTCCGAACGCGTCACGGTGCTGAAGTCGGTGTGCCGCAGCTTCACCACCACCGTCCGCGCGACCCGTTCGGCGTTGACGAGGCGCCGGTGCGCGTGCACGGCGAGGTCGCGGACCTCGCGCCGCAGGCTCGTCAGGTCGATCAGGTCCCGGTCGAAGGTCGTTTCGGCGCTGACCTGTTTGAGCTCCGCGCGGTCGGACACCGGCCGGTCGTCGACGCCGGTGGCCAGCCGCCGCAGGTCCCGCCCGACCACACTGCCCAAAGTGGACACCGCGTCGGCGTCGGAGAGCGCGGTCAGCTGGCCCAGTGTCCGGATGCCGATCGCCCGCAGTTTTCCTTCCGCCACCGGGCCGATCCCCCACAGCACCCTGGTCGGCAGCGGCGCGAGGAAGTCGCGTTCGGTGCCCTGGCCGACGACGAGCAGCCCGTCCGGTTTCGCCAGATCCGACGCGACCTTCGCGACCTGCTTCCCCGACGCCGCCCCGATCGACGCCACCAGGCCGATTTCGGACCGGATGTGCTCCCGCAGGCGCGCACCGAACTCTCGCACCTCGTCCGAGGAGGCACCGGCCAGTGAAGGCGGTTCCGCGAAAGCCTCATCGAGGGAGATCCGTTCCAGCACGGGCGCGTACTGGGCGACGAGGTCGAACACCTGGGTGCTCAGCAGTTCGTACAGTTTGAACCGCGGCGGCAGGATGACTCCGTTGGGCGGCAGCAGCCGCCGGGCCTGCGACATCGGCATCGCCGATTTGATCCCGTGTTCGCGCGCCTGGTAGCTCGCCCCGGCGACCACGCCGCGCGGTCCCGCGCCGCCGACCAGTACCGGACGGTGGGACAGGGTCGGCCGGGTCAGCTGTTCACAGGAGGCGTAGAACGCGTCCATGTCGAGGTGGATGACCCACCGGTCATGCCCGCCCATCGCCCGGCACCTCGAGAAGACGATGCAGGGCCTTCGTGTACTCCTCGAACGCGGCCCGGCCACGGGTGGTCAGCTGGACCAGGGTCACCGGCGTGCGGTGCTCGAACGCCTTCGTGATCTCGACGTAGCCCGCGTCCTCGAGTTTGCGCAGATGGGTCGACAGGTTGCCCGGTGTCATGTCCAGCAGTTGCTGCAGCCTCGGGAAGGTGATGCCGTCCCCCGGCCCCAGGCTCGACAACGCCACGGTGACCCGCAGCCGCGCCTGCGCGTGGATCACCGGGTCGAGCTGGGGCAACCCGTCTTCGCTCATCGCGCCCGCACCAGGAAGACCAGCGACGCCACCAGGAAGCCACCGCCACCCGCGAGGCTCAGTACGAGGAAGTTGTGCGGTCCCCCCGCCAGCACGCTCGCCGCGCCGCACGCGATGATCCACACGCCGAGGCCGTACTGCAGCTTGCTCTGCCACAGCATCCCGCCGGCGAGGTACATCAGACCGGTCAGTATGAGCGAGGTCCCGGACCACAGCAACGGGATCAACTCGCTGTCGAGGCCGAGGCGGATCAGCGCGGTGTTCACCACCGTCAGGCCGCCGAACGCGATCATCCAGCTCCACCCGTACATCGCCCCGACGAGCCGGGACGGCCCGTGCACCCCGCGGCCCGACCGGATGCCGTAGATCGCCGAATACGCCATGGCCCCGGCGAAACCGGCGACGGCGATCACGCCGGCGGCCCACATCGGCAGCAGCGCGGTCGGCGGGGCGGAAAGGTAGACGAGCCCGAAGCCGAGCAGCCACACCAGACCCCATACGGCGAGCAGCACCGCCGGATTCGGCCCGATCTCGCGCCGGGTCTTCTCCGCCTGCGTGGCGATGAGCGCGAGCGACTCCTCGGGCGTCATCGGCCGCTCGTCGCCGTCCCGTTCATCCTCCACCACTTCGGAAAACTAACACGGGTTCACAGTCTCGCCGTGTCGAGCCGGAACCTCGCCATCACCACGAGCGCGGGGATCACGAGCCACGCCGCGAGCACCCCCACGGCGATCAGCGTGCCCGAACCGCCGAGCACCGGCGCGCGGCCGATCTCGCCGAGCCAGTACGTCGGCATGAGGTGCCCGGCCGTGTTCATCCAGCCGGGCAGGACCTGCAGCGGGATCCACAATCCGCCGAACATGCCCAGCGGCAGCATCAGCGCGCCGGTCACCGCCTGGACGGTGTCGCCCTTGCCGAACAGGCCGATCATCAGCCCCAGCACCGCGAAGGGCAGCGTCCCGAGCCAGAGTGTGCCGAAGATCGTCAGCCACTGGCCGGTTTCGAGCCGGATACCGCGGATCATCCCGGCCGCGAAGATCACCAGCAGGACGGGCAACGCGACGGACAATCCCGCCGACACCTTGACCATCAGATAGCCCGGCGCCCGCATCGGTGTCAGTCGCAGGGTGCGCTGCCAGCCGTCGGTGCGCTCGGTGGCGACGCGGGTGCCGGTGAACAGCGCGGCGGTCATGGCGCCGTACGCGGCCATGTTCACCATGGTCACCGTCGCGGTCGAGATCCCAGGAGCGATCTCGCGGGCGCCGAAGATCCCGCCGAACAACAGGAACATCGCCAAGGGCATGCCGATGGTGAACAACGCGAACTGCGGGCTGCGGACGATGCGCTTGATCTCCAGCGCGAGGTAGTTCAGGTTCATCTCACAGCTCCTTCAGCCGCATCGGCGGTCAGCGCGATGAAGGCTTCTTCCAGTCCCACAGCGGTGATTTCGATGTCCGAGGCGAGCGGGAACCCGCGCAGCAGGCCGCGGATGGCGGCGTCGGAATCGGCACAGCTCAGCTCCGCGTGCCCGGCACGCAGCACCGCGCGCGATACCCCGGGCAAGGCGGCGAGCGTGGCTTCGGTGGCGTCCGGGACGACGGCACGCAGCACGCGTCCGGCGACCGCGGCCCGGACCTCACCGACCGGACCGTCCGCGACGACCCGGCCGTGCCGCATCAGCACGACACGGTCCGCGTAGTCCTCGGCTTCGGCGAGGTAGTGCGTCGCGAAGAGGACCGTGCGGCCCGTCTCGGTGTACTCGCGCATCGACGCCCAGAACCGGCGCCGTCCGTCGACGTCCATGGCCGCGGTCGGCTCGTCGAGCACCAGCAGGTCCGGATCGCCGACCAGCGCGAGCGCGAACCGCACCCGCTGCTGCTCGCCACCGGACAGCCTCCCGCAGCGGCGATTCGCGTATTCGGTGACGCCGGCGCGCTTGAGCACCTCACCGACCGGCAGCGCGTTCCGGTGCAGCGAGGCGAACAGGCCGACGAGTTCGGCGACGGTCGCGTCCCGCAGCAGCGTCCCGTTCTGCGCCATCGCGCCGACCATCCCCCGGTCCATCGCCTCGGCCGCGCCGAGCCCGGCGACCCGCACCTGACCGGCGTCCGGCCTGCTGAGGCCCAGCAGCATGTCGATGGTGGTCGACTTGCCCGCGCCGTTCGGCCCGAGCAGCGCCACCACCTCCCCCGGTGCGGCCCGCACACTGACGTCGTCGACGGCCAGGACGTCGCCGAAGCGCTTGACCAGCCCCTGGAGGCTGAACGCGTCCGTCATGACTTTCCCCCTTCGAGCACTCTGAACTACAAAGCTCACTTTCACTTTGTAACACAAAGTCCCCTGCCACGGAAACCCCGGAAGTCCGTGAAGGCCTCCTTCCCTACCCTGAAAGTAGGGAAGGAGGCCTTCACGGACTTGGGCTAGGCGGGCACGGGGAGCGGCAGCGGCGCGCATTCGACGTCTGCCGTCCGCCCGGGTTTGCGCTCGGGCAGCGCCCCGGTCGCCAGGTAGTCGGCGATCCGGTTGTCGACGCACGCGTTGCCGCGCGGGGTGATGGCGTGGCTCGTCCCGCCCGGCTCACCGATCAGGCGAGCACCGGGGAACCGGCTACGCACCTCGAGGCTGCCTTCGTACGACGTCGCCGCGTCGAGGGTCTCGCCGATCATCAGCACACTCGGCACCTTCGAGCCGTCGACCTTGACCGGCTTGCCCGGCTTCGCTGGCCAGAACAGGCAAGGCCCGTTGAACCAAGCGTTCTGCCACGTGAAGTACGGCGCCTGCTGATAGGTCCGCCAGTTGTCGCGCTTCCACTGCTGCCAGCTCGGCGGCCACTTCACGTCCGTGCACTGGACGGCGAGATAGACGGCGTAGCTGTTGTCGTCGCCGCGTCCGCCGAAGCCCTCGAACAGGCCCTTCATCGTCTGCCAGTCGCCCTTGTTGACGAACTTCGCCAGCGCGTCCACCGCAGCTGGTAGCAGGAAGCCTGCTGGAAGACGTCGAGGAACTCGTCCGGCCCGATGTAGCCGCCTGCCGGAACCGCCGCCGGCTTCTTCAGCTGCTCGTCGAAGACCTGCTTCACCGCGGCCTGGGTCTTGCCGAGGTGGTAGACGCCGTCGTGCGAAGCGACCCAGCCGAACCAGATGTCGAGGTTGACGTCGTACGCCACGTCCTGGTTCAGATTGGCCTGGTACCAGACGTTGCGAGGGTCCACAGTGGAATCGAGGACCATCCGGCGGACGTGCTGCGGGAACAGCGTCCCGTAGACCTGGCCGAGGTAGGTGCCGTAGGAGTACCCGTAGAAGTTCAGCCGCTCCGCGCCGAGCGCCTTGCGGATACTTTCCATGTCCTTGACCGTGTCGGTCGTCTTGATGTTCTCCAGCAGCGCGCGGCTGTTCTTCTCCGCGCACGCGTCGGCGTAGGACTTCGAACGCCGCAACCAGGTCTTCTCCAGCTGCCGCGTCGTCGGCACGTAGTTCGGCCGGTTGTAGTCCATGTAGTTCGGGACGCACGACAGCGCGGGTTTACTGGAGCCGACACCGCGCGGGTCGAAACCGACCCAGTCGTAGGCGTCGCCGGCGTGGTTCGGCACGCGCGTCCCACGGGTCGCGAGCAGCAGCCCGGAACCGCCGGGCCCGCCGGGATTGGTGAGCATGACGCCCTGGTACCGCGCGTCGGGTGTCTTGCGCTTGACGCGGCTGAGCGCGAGCTGGATCTTCTCGCCGCGCGGCCGTGAATAGTCCAGCGGAACGGGCAGGTAGCCGCATTCGGCACCGGCGTTGATCAGGGTCTGGTCGGTACAAGCACCCCGGGTGATCGGCTCGGCGGGCCGCGCCTCTTCCGCCGCGACGGCGGGCGCGGTGATGAGCACACGTCTCAAGGTTTCTCTCTTTCCCGCCAAAGGTGAAAGCCCCGGAACCCTATCCACGTCCATGACCTGCGGAAGCCTTCCGGCGAAGGTCTCTACCAACGGCGGGTCCCGATCGCGGCGAACCGGGCAGCCCGTTAATCGGTTGAGCCCCTCTCGCGACGCGCGTTAGGATCTCGATCATGATCTGTCACATCCGTATGCGCACCGCCTGAGACGGCGTGACCGCAGGGCCGCCCGCGATCGGGAGGCCCCTTTTCTGCGCGCCGTCTGCCATCCCTCCACGGATTGAGACAGGACATCATGCAGAACAAGCACATCGCCATGATCGGCAGCACCGCGCCGAGCCATATCTATCCGTCGCTGGCGATCATCCGTGAGCTGGTCGCTCGCGGGCACCGGGTCAGCTACGCAGTGGGCGAACCGCTCACCGGGTTGATCGAGCCGACCGGGGCCGAGGTCGTTTCGCACCCCTCGATTCTCCCGCTCGGTGATCAGGCGGCGTGGCCGGAGGATCCGGCGTCGCAGATGCGGGTCTTCCTCGACGAGGGCATCCAGGCGATGCCGGTGCTCACCGGCTTCTACGACGAGAACCGCCCGGACCTGCTGCTCTACGACATCGGCGGCCTCCCGGCTCCGCTTCTGGCCAGGCGCTACGACGTTCCGGCGGTGCAGCTTTCGCCGACGTATGTCGCCTGGGAAGGCTACGAAGAGGACATGGGCGAGATGCTGACCGCGATCCGGACCTCACCGTCCGGAAAGGACTATTTCGCCACGTTCACCGGGTGGCTGAACGAGAACGGCATCGAGGCCGACGCCTGGGACTGGATCTCCCATCCGCCCCAGGTGCTCGCGCTGCTGCCGAAGGCGATGCAGCCGAACGTCGAGCGCGTGCCGTCGTCGGTCCGGTTCGTCGGCCCGGCGCTGGACCCGGAACGCCTCGCCGACCGGAGCTGGACCCCGCCGCCGAACGGCAGGAAGGTCCTGCTGATGTCGCTCGGCACGGCGTTCACCGACCAGCTCGACCTGTTCCGCGCCTGCGTGGACGGGTTCCGCGACTCGGACTGGCACGTGGTCATCTCCATCGGCCAGACCGATCCGGCCGCACTCGGGCCGCTGCCCGAGCACATCGAGGTCCATCAGTTCGTGCCGCAGCTCGCCGTGCTGGAGGCCGCGTCGGCGTTCATCACGCACGCCGGCATGGGCGGCAGCACGGAATCGCTGTGGTACGGCGTGCCGACCGTCGCGATCCCGCTCGCCACCGACGGTTTCGGTAATGCCGCGAAGCTGGCGGAACTGGGTGTCGGCGAGCAGCTTCCGGCCGACGAGGTGACGGCCTCGACGCTGCGGGCCGCCGTCGAGCGGGTCTCCGGGTCGCCCGAGGTGGCCGCGCGGCTCGCCGAGGTCCAGGCCGAGACGCGCGGGAACGGCGGCATCGACAAGGCCGCCGACGCCGTGGAGTCCTTCCTGAGCTAGCCCACCCGAACGCCATGAAAGGTCCTTTCCTTGCAAAATTTGCGAGGAAAGGACCTTTCATGGCACGCGCGTCAGGTCCCCCTGATCTCGTTCAGGTAGTTGTAGATCGTGTACCGCGTGACGTCGAGTTCCCCGGCGAGGTGGTCCACGGAGTCCTTGATGAGGAAGAACCCCGCCTCGTCCAGTTCCCGGACCACGGCCGCCTTGTGCCGCTTCTTCATCAGGTCCACCGGGATCCCTGCCTTCGCCACGGCGCGCCCGACCAGGAACCGCTGCAGGCTGTCGACGTCCGGCGGGAACGTCTCGGGTTCGTGTCCGTCGGCCTTCGGCGCGCCGTCGGACAGCCGGTTGACACACAGGCAGCCGATCGCGACCCCGTCGGCGTCTCGCAGGAACAGCGTCGAGGAGCGGATCGCCCGGCCGTCGGGGCCGTGCGTCTCGTAATTCGTCAGGTCCTGCGTGGTGCCGCGACGGACAAGGCCCAGCAGCAGATCCGTCATCGGCCCGCCGACCGTCCGGCCGGTGAGGTCACCCGCGATGGCGACGATCGAGTCCGGCAGCCTGCTCAGGTCGTGCAGCAGGACTTCGTTGCCCGGCCCCAGCATCGCCGCGAGCGCGTGCACCGCCGGGACGAGCGCGGTGAGCAGATCTCCCGAAGCCGCCGAAGCGACAACCGGCGCTTCGAACACCGTGACCGGCTTCTTCAGCCGCTCCAGCGCCGTCCGCACCTGTTCCGCCGCGCTCGCCGGAGTCGACGCGTGCGGCGACAGCCGGACGTGTTCCGGCCGCACGGTCGCGGCGATCCCGGCGTTCGCCAGCGCGGAACCCACCTGTTCGGCCGCGTGCCCCGGAAGCGTGAAGGCGAGGATCCCCGCCCGCCGGTCGACGGCCGAAACCACTTCCCCGCCCACGGATTTCACGGCCTCTTCGAGTTCGCCGACCCGTTCGGCGATCCGTCCGGCGATGGCTCCGACGCCCGCTTCCTCGACCAGTTCCAGCGCGGCCGCGAACGCGCCCGAGGTGATCGGGCTCAGGTTCGAGATGGACCACGAGGCCGCGGTGTCGTCGGCCGGATGGATCTCGTCGTCGAACAGTCCCGGATCGCGGGCGCCGGTCCAGCCGGACAGGATCGGTTCCATCCGCTCCAGCGCGCGGTCGGACAGCACGGCGAAACCGGTGCCCCACCCCGCCCGCAGCCATTTCTGCCCGCCGACGACGAGCACGTCCGCGACTTCCCACGGTGCCTCGGTCACCCCGAAGCCCTGGATGCCGTCGACCACGAGCAGCCTGTCGCCGACCACCTCCCGGATCGCCGCGAGGTCGGCGCGATACCCGGTGCGGAAGTCGACCGCGCTCACGCTGACCAGCGACGTGTCCGGCGTCAGCGCCGCCTTGACCGCGTCCGCGGTGACGTTTCCCAGCGGCAGCCGCCGCACGGTCAGCCGTCCCGCCTGTTCGGCCCGCGCCCACGGGTAGGTGTTGGCCGGGAACTCCGCCGCCGACACCAGCGCCTCGCCGCCGGGCGCGTTGAACGCCGCCTGGAACAACCCGAGACTGGTGTGCGGCAGCAGCACCGTGTGGTCGGTGTCGCTGCCGGAAAGCCGCGCGGCGGCGGCCTTGGCCCTGGTCTCCTGCCGCATCAGGTCGTCCACAGTGGACGGACCGGCCTTGGTCGAGGCGTCGAGCAGGCTCGCCGTCGTGTCGAGCACGGCGTGCGACGGCGGGCCGAACCGCGCGAAGTCGAGGTACCCGGCCGGCTCGTCGAACTGCAGCAGGTACCGTGGGGAGATCCGCGTCATGCGAGGACCCGTGCCAGGAACTGCTTGGTCCGCTCGTGCTTCGGCGAACTCAGGATCTCCCCCGGCGGACCGGTCTCGACGACCATGCCGTCGGCCATGAACACCACCTCGTCCGCGGCTTCGGCCGCGAACCCCATCTCGTGCGTCACCACGACCATCGTCATCCCCTCCGCGGCCAACGTACCCATCACCGCCAGCACCTCGCCCACGAGTTCCGGGTCGAGCGCCGACGTCGGCTCGTCGAACAGCATCAGCTTCGGTTTCATCGCCAGCGACCGGGCGATCGCGACCCGCTGCTGCTGCCCGCCCGACAGCTGCGCCGGGTAGGCGTCGGCGCGGTGCGCGAGGCCGACCCTGTCGAGCAGTTCGAGCGCTTGGACGCGCGCTTCCTCGGGGTTCAGACCGAGCACGCGCACCGGCCCTTCGACGACGTTCTGCAGCGCCGTCCGGTGGCCGAACAGGTTGAACCGCTGGAACACCATGCCGATGTCGCGCCGCTGCCGGGCGACCTCGCGTTCCTTCAGTTCGTACAGCTTTCCGTTGCGCAGCCGGAAACCGATCGGCTCGCCGTCGACCCAGACCTGCCCGGCGTCGATCGTCTCCAGATGGTTGACACAGCGCAGGAAGGTGCTCTTCCCCGCGCCCGACGGGCCGAGCAGGCAGACCACCTGTCCTTTGTGGACTTCGAGGTCGATCCCGCCCAGCACCTCGGTGTGGCCGTAGCTCTTGCGGACGCCGACGGCTTTGAGCAGCGGCTCAGACACGTTCACTCCTCACCAGCGGAGCGGTGCGCAACGCCTTGGCGGCACGGGAGAACGCGCTCCTCGACCGGTCTTCTGAGTCGAAGGCGCGCTCCAGATAGTGCTGCCCGACCCCGGCGACGGTCACCACGACCATGTACCAGACGGCGGCGGCCAGCAGCGTCTCCATCACCAGCAGGTTGTTGGACGAGATGTTGTTGGCGGCGTGGATCAGCTCGGTCACGCCGATCACCGACGCCATCGACGTCCCCTTGAGCATGTTGATGAAGTCGTTGCCGGTCGGCGGGATGATCACCCGCATCGCCTGCGGCAGCACCACGCGGCGCAGCGTCGCGCCCGGCGACATCCCGATCGACTTCGCCGCCTCGGTCTGTCCACTGTCGACACTGTTCAGCCCCGCGCGGACGATCTCCGCCATGTACGCGCTTTCGTTGAGCGCCAAGCCCAGCAGCGCGGCGGTGAACGCCGTGATCAGCACGTTGGTCTGCTCGTGCAGGAGGTAGCCGCCGAACGGCAACGGGATCGAGATGAACTCGAACACCAGCGCCAGGTTGTACCAGATCAGGATCTGCAGCAGCACCGGAAGCCCGCGGAACAGCCAGATGTAGCCTGCCGCGAACCAGCGCGCCACCGGGTTCGCCGAACGGCGCATCAGGGCGATCACGATCCCGATGACGATCGCCGATCCCTGCGCGATCACCGCCAGCAACACGGTGTTGAGCAGGCCGACCGCCATCACCCGGTACCACAGGAATTCCGGGACGGAATCCCACTGGATCTGCGCGTTCGCGAGCGCGATCCCAAGCAGCACCAGCAGCGCGAGGATGACGACGGCGCTGACCCAGCGGCCCCAGTGCCTCAGCCGGACGATCGGCAGCGGCTCAGCTTCCGCCATTGAGCTTCGCCTCCTTGACCGCGCCCTGCTCGACGCCCCAGGCCTGCAGGATCTTGCCGTATCCGCCGTCGGCGATCAGAGACTGCAACGCCTTCTGGATCGACTCCGCGAGCGGCTTGTTCTCCTTGTTGACGCCGATCCCGTACGGCCCGCCGTTGATCGGCTCGCCGGGGACGACCTCGAAGAACTTGCCCTCACCCGCGGTCCGCGAGATGTAGACCGCGCTGGGCAGGTCGTTGAGGATGGCGGCGACCCGGCCGGTGCGGAGCTGGTTCTGGTTCTGGGTGTCGGAATCCGTCGCGGTCACGGTCAGCGCCGGCTTGCCCGCCTGCGTGCACTTGCCGTTCTGCTCTTCGGCGAACTTCTGGTGGCTCGTCCCCTGCACGACCGCGACGTTCTTGCCGCACAACGTGTCCGGGCCGGAGATCTGGTCGGGATTGCCCTTGCGGACCATGATCGTGATGCCCGAGGAGAAGTAGTCGACGAAGTCGATCTGCGCCTGCCGGGTCTTGGTGTCGTTCATCGCGGCCATCGTGAGGTCGACGCGGCCGGACTGGAGGCTGGTGATCAGCGAGCCGAACGCCATGTCCTGGTGGTGCACGGTGACGCCCAGCTTCTTGCCGATGGCCTTGGCGAGGTCGACCTCGTAGCCGATCGGCGTCTTGCCGTCCGCGGCGTAGAAGTTGTTGGGCGCGGATTGCAGGTTCGAGGCCAGGTGCAGCATTCCGGCCTGCGCGTACTTCGCGGGCAGGGTGCCGGCGACGGCTGCGTCCTTCTGGACGGACTCGATCAGCGCGGTCGTGTCCGGGATCGCGGCGGGTGCGCCCGGGGCAGCGGGTTCCTGTCCGCCGGCTCCGTCGGGCCCGCCTCCGCAGGCCGCGGTGACGAGCGCGGCAACGCCGGTGAGCACGGCCAGGCGCCAGGTTCGGGTCAAAGTGAGCGGCGTCGACGGCATGACGGACCTCCACGGGGGCTTCAGGTGGTCGCCGACGCTACAACTGGCTGTTGAAGAGGTCAACTCACAGTTGAAATCTTGTCCGGCGGATGTCCGTTTCGCGTGCGAAGGGCCCCTTCACGCGGCTTCCGTGACCCAGGGTCGACTAAGCCGAGGGAAGGGGGCCTTCACGCGCAGCCGCTGCGACCGCTGCTGCAGGTGGGGCGCACGTGGCCGTCACCAAGGTAGTGAAGGCCTCCTTCCCTACTCTCAAAGTAGGGAAGGAGGCCTTCACGGACTCGGCCGGAATCCACGTGGGTAACTGAGTCAGGTCAGACCGCGACGTAGTTCCCCGACAGGATGATCAGGACCTGCACGGTGATGCCGGTGCCGTAGTAGTCCTTGGCGTTCGGCGACCAGGTGGTGATCGACGTCCACAGCTTGTCGAGCCAGGCCTGGCTGCCCGGGTCGTTCATCGCCGCGATGGCGAACGACGCGGTGAAGCAGGGGTGCTGCCCCGTCTCGCCCGGCAGCTTGGAGCCGGACAGCGTGTAGCCGGTGGTGATCTTGGCCGGATTGCCACCGGTGTTCTGCTGGATCCAGGTGTTCATCTTCCGCACCTGCCCCTGCGCCGGGCTGCCCGAGACGGTGATCCCGTCGACACCGAGCCGCCACGGGTCACGGCAGGCGTTGTAGCCGTAGTGCGGGTCGTGGTCCTCGAGGAAGCCGTCCGGAGCGGGCTTCGGCGTGGAGTTGGTGTTGACGACGAAGTCCGGGATCAGACCGGTCTTCGGCGCGTACTGCTGCTGCAGCTGCGTGACCGCCTTCTCCTGCCGGGTCCGGACCTGGCCCCAGAAGGAGTCGCCGGTCGCCTTCTCGAACGCGCGGAGGTGACCCGGCATCCAGTCCGAGGAACGCGAGCTGTTGATGTACTTGCCGCTGTCGGCCCAGTCCGCCAGCCGCATGAACTTGGTGTCGGGGTTGACCTCGCTGCGCTTGATCGCCTTGATGATCCGCAGCGCCTCGGCCTTGTAGTCGACCGAACCCCCGCTGCCCCAGACCTTGTCGGCGAGGAGCAGGCCGTACGCGATCTCGAGGTCGCCGTCGGTCGCCGCGTCACTGCCGTTGACGCTCTTGCAGCTCTCGTCCTGCTCGGCGGCGTGCAGATCCTTGTCGATCACGGACGGGTGCGCCTTTACGAACTTCAGGATGCCGTCGAAGACCGTGCGCGCCTGCGGATCCTTGCCCGCCATCATCGCCGCGATGGTCATACCGTAGCCCTGGCCCTCGGCCACGAAGGCGTGGTCGGCGTCCGGCGCCTTGACCGCGTACGTGCCCGCCCCGCACTTGGTGGTCAGGAAGTTCTTCTTCCAGTAGTCGTAGTACTTGGCGAGCGCCGCGTCCTGCGCCGACTGGGCCACGGACGGGCGCAGAACCCCTGGCAGGTAAGGGGTCCCCTGAGTGGTCACCGCGGTGGCGGGGGTGGTCGTGGCGACCAGCCCAGCGGTCAGCGCGGCCGCGGCCAGCACTGTCCGAACGGTCTTTCTCATCGGCTCCTCCGGAAACGTCGTTGATGGCGGCGGCGCGTTTCGAGAGTGACAGCAGGGTCGGGCAAAAACAAGAGAGTTAAGAAAGTTTCCTTACTATTACCTCAAAGGACGTCTGCGTGACGCGTGCCTTAGCGTTGACGGCATGACGATCGACCTGAGCGCGCGCGGCGAGTCCTTCCTGGACTTCTGGACCGAACGACACCTCGCCACCCTGACCACGGTCCGCCCCGACGGGACCCCGCACGTCGTGGCGGTGGGGGTCACGGTGGACTTCGAGGCCGGGATCGCCAGGGTGATCACGTTCCGCTCGTCCAAGAAGGCCCGCCTGATCAAAGAAGCGGGCGAACAGGGCATTCCGGTCGCCGCCTGCCAGATCGACGGGCCCCGTTGGTCCACTTTGGAGGGACGCGCCGTGCTGCGCGAAGACCCGGCATCGGTGCGCGACGCCGAAAACCGCTACGCCGCGCGCTACCGGCAGCCCAAGCCGAACCCGGAACGCGTGGTCGTCGAGATCACCGTGACCCGGGTCCTCGGCAACGCCTAGGCGGTGTCCTGCGAGTCTGTTCGCCTGGTCAGAGTCACCATAGAGAGGTCTATGGTGACTCGGGGACCGGCAGGCGTCAAGCCACGAACAGGCTCAGCAGCCCTTCGACCGAGCGCACGATTACCCGGGCGGCCGCGCGTTCGGCGTGCGCGGCGTCGGCCCGTTCCGCCTCATGCCGCCACCGGACGAGCGCGCTCTCCGCACCCGCGTGGATCTCGGCCGGATCCGCGTCCGGTTCGAGACCGAGCCGCTCGGTGGGCGCGATTCCCTGCGCGCCGAGCAAGCGGACGGCCTCCTCGGCGACCTCTCCGGTCAACGCCGTGCGGCCACCGCGGATACCGGCGATGAGCCGGAGTTCCCGGAAGTCGTGCGCCGCCGCGGCGAAACGCTCGACACGCGCGGCGAGCCGGTCGCCGTGCGGAAGTGGCTCCGCGGCGAGAAGACCTTCCAGCCGCACTACCGCCGTGCGCGCCTTCAACGCCTCGGCCCGCGCGACGAAGCAGCCCGCGAGCGTGTCCCTCAGGTCGCCGAGACCGCTGCGGTGCACGAGTTCCGCCGAGAGTTTCAGCCTGCTCTCGCAACCGGTGCGGATCAGGGTGAGCGCCAGCCGGACCCCGTAGAGCCCGAACCGCGACACCAGGTGCTTCCTCGTTCCCGGCGGGACCCCCACCGGGAACGGATCGTCCACAAAGGAATCAACGGACAGGAGATACCGCTCCAGTTCCGGCCGGGAGACCGACGCCAGCGCGCGCAGCACCTCGAATTCGTCGTCCCGCAGCGCCCGCCCCGCGTAACCCAGCTGCCCGGCGACCGCGATGACTCCCTGGAATCCCGCGCAGTCCGGGTTCTCGCGCCAGGCCCGCCGCGCCAGCTGTTTCGCGGTGAGCAAGGCGTCGATCCGGCCCGCGCCGACCTCGTCCGCCCTGCCGAGCACCAGTACGGAGTTCACCGCCGTCTGCCGGGCGAACGCCGAACCGCCCACCGGCCGGGTGCCCGCGAGTTCGTCGGGTTCCAGATGGCGAACCAGGCGCACCGTCGCGTCGACGTGTTCGGCGGGTGCCGGGGTGTCGGACAACTCGATTTCGCGCAGAGCCCGCGTCGGCCATTCCGCGAGCGCGGAGACCAAAGTGGACTTTCCGGTTCCCGGCGTGCCGGTGAAGCCGACACGCAGCGGTTCTTCCAGGCGCTCCAGGCATTCCCGCAGCATCGACACCGCGTGCGGGCGATCCCGGTAGTGCGCCGCCGCTTCGTTCAGGAGTTCCCGGACGTCCAAGGCGGTGTTCACGCCGAAAGCTCCCGGCGCGGCGCGGCGCCGGTGCCGAGCGCCCCCGCCTTCCGGTGCAGGGCGGCGAGGCGGTCGATCTCCTTCTTGACCCGCTGGGTGCGCCGGTCACGTTCGGCGGATCCGGCGATGATCAGTTCCCGTTGCCGCGTCAGCTCTTCCGAGAGCTGGTCGGACACCGCGGCGAAATGGTCGCGCAGGCGCCGCTGCACCTGACGGACCTCGTCCTTGATCTCCTTGCTGAACCGGATGAACACGTCGTCGACGTGGCGCTGCGCGGCGGCCTTCGCCAGCGCCTGACGCCGCTGCAAGCGTGTCCCGCCTTCGTCGCGCACGCTCTTGGTCGCGAACGCGACACCGGCGCCGAGCGACACCGGGTTGATCAGCGGCAGCCCGGCGAGACTGGTGACGAGGCCGAACATCAGCACGCCGCCGTAGGAACCACGCAAGCCGGTGAAGAGTTTCTGCCCGATCTTGAACCGCTCGATCCTGGGTGCGCCGACCTCGGGGATCGAGTCCACTCCGGACCCGGTCAGTGGTAGTTCCGGCGCTTGGCCGTAGTGCGGCCCGAAGGTCGAGGCGACCGCTTGCGCGATCCACTCCGACCGGTCGGACACCCAGTTGTAGTTCGTTTCGACGGCCTCGGCGAGGTTCTCCTCCAGCCAGGTCTGGAAATCCGGCCAGATCTGCACGGGGTCGCCTTCGTCGAAGGTGCGGTCGATATGCCGCACGATCATCCGCGTCCGCTCGCGCAGGTCGTATTCGGCGTCGGAGATCAGATCGGTGATCTCGTCCGACAACATGTTCTGCCAGCGGACGTTCTGCCGCCGCAGCTCCTCGGTGCGCCGTTGTGCCTGGTGCAGCAGCGTGACCTGGTCGACCCCGTTGTCCTGCGAGACCGCGTTGAGCCGCGTCTGCAGTGTCTCGACCAGATCGACCGCCGCCGCGCGCACGCTCACCGCGGCGGCGAGCGCACGGGTGCGTTCGATCGGGCGCGCGGCTTGCTCCCCCACCCAGTTCAGCAGTTCCGGGAAACCGGACCGTCCGTTGAGGACGGCGTCACCGGCCTTCGCGGCGGCCTGGCGCACCGTCGCGGACACCGGGAAGACGTCGGCGACGACACCGGTCTCCGACAGCGCGGTGCGATTGCGGGCGGCGAGTTCCCGCCAGTCCGGGCTCACGTCGATCTTGGTCAGCGCCAGCACCAACGCCGGGCACCAGGTGCGGATATGCCTCGCCAGCGCGAGTTCCGCGGGCTGGAGTTCCTGTGTCGCGTCGGAGACGAGGATCACCGCGTGCGCGTCGGCGAGGACGTCGAGGGTGGCGGCAGTGCGCGGCGATCGGGGATCCCCTATCGCCGGGGTGTCCACCAGCACCAGTCCCGTGCCGAGAAGTTCGCGCGGCAGGCCGACTTCGACCCGGCGCAGGGAACCGGGCGGCCGGACTTCGAGTTCCTTGGCCAGGTCACCGACCGGCACGCTTTCCCTGGCATGCCCGACCAGCGTCGCGGCGGGATCGGCGGCGTAGCCGATCTCCGTGGGAACGGCGGGCGTACTCGCGTCCCCGACCGCGCAGACCGGCGCGTTCACCAGTGCGTTGAGCAGGTAACCCTTGCCCTGCTTGGGAAAACCGACCACCGCGATCCGGGTGCCCGGCGCTCGCTCGTCTCGTCTGCGCCGGAGGCGTTCGGCCAGGTCGGCGCGGCCGTGGGCGGCACAGGCGTCCAAGGTCTCGTTGAGCACGTCGAGCCAGGCGGGGGCTGTCACGGGGATGCAGTGTTCCCTTAACCAAGCGCGGAATCAATGTGGCATGGGCCAACAACGCCGTGCGGGCCCCGCGACCTGGTGCGGTCGCGGGGCCCTGACACAAAGCTGAAAGATGTTCGTATCAGCCGATGTGGATGTCGTTGTTCGACGCGATGTCGCCGGTGCCGATGTTGACGTCGCCGATGTTGCCGATGGTGTTGGTGACCTCGGAAACCGTGTCGTGGACCTCGGTGACGCCCGCGTGGTTCGCGACGTTGGCGACCTCGTTGGCCACGTTGCCCGCGACCTCGCCGGTCACGTCGCCGTGGTTGTTGGCGACGTCACCGTAGTTGTTCGCGATGTCGTGCACCTTGGTGGTGACGTCGGCGACGTCGACGTGACCGATGGTGCTGGTCAGGTCGCCCACCTCGGACAGGAAGTCCGGCGCACCGCCCGCGACACCGTCGGTGCGCGGCAGGTCGCTGCTCAGGTCGCCGACGGCCGGCACCGAGTCGACGGCCGGAACCTGGACGGCGTCCACGGCCGGGACCTCGGGGACCAGGCCGGTCGCGGTGTCGACGGCGCCGTTGGCGATGTCGCCGGCCTGGCCGAGGGACGCGGCGTCGAGGCCACGCGAAAGGTCACCGGTCAGGCCGAAGCTGCCGACGGTGTTCTGCGCGAGGGCGGTCACGCCGGCGGCGGCGTTCGACACGTCGGTCACGTCGGAGACGGCCGGGACGGCGGGCAGGCCCGGGACGTCGACCGGCAGGTCGCCCACGGCGGGCACGGCCGGGACGGCGGGCAGGCCCAGCTCCGGCAGACCCGGCACCGCCGGGACACCCGGGAGACCGGCCTCGGGCAGGCCCGGGAGGGCGTCGGCACCGGGGACGGCGACCGGCAGGCCGGCGGTCAGCGCGGTGAGCTGGTCGATCGCGCCCTGGACGCCGTCGGCGCACTCGCCGTCGGTGCCGTTGACGGCGTTCGTGACGCCACCGAAGCCCGCCAGGTTGTCGGCGGTGGCCGCGGTGCTCCCGGTGAGGTCGGTGGCGGTGCCGACCGGGACGAAGTCGAGCACCAGCGGGACGACCTCGTGCACGTCGGCGGCGTTGATGTCACCGAGGCCGGCGTCGGCCAGCACCTGCTGCGGGTCGTTGGCGAACGCCGCGCGGGCCGCGGTGTCGTTCAGCAGGTTCAGCGTGAAGTCGTGCAGGGTCTGGACGGAACCCATGAAAGGACTCTCCTGGAGGTCTAGGTCGGTGGGGCTGGCACAGCGGCCGGAGGGCACGGCTGAGCGCAGGTCACCGAAGTTAGTGAGCCGGTGCCACTGGGCACATCGGGGATCACTCCTGGTCGTCGCTCACTCAGCCAATAGGGGATCGGTATGACATCGTTAGGGCGTTAGGGGCTTAACCGAGACGCACTCGGTTGGGTTTAATGCCAACCCTCACCCGGATGGGTCAAGCCGTTCAGGTGAGTGGCCCTATTTGGTCCTTAGGGGCTGGTCAAGCGAAGGAGGATGCTCGTTGCCCTACGTCCTCGGCATCGATATCGCCTCGACCCGCACCACCGCCGCCACCTGCGTGGACTCCGGCGACGGCTGGGGCGTGCCCGAGCCGTCGTGGCTCGGCGCGCGCGGCCCGGCGGCGGCGTCCGCGGTGTTCCTCGACGACGACGGCTACCTGCTCACCGGGGACGCCGCGGTCGAGGCGGGCCGGTCCGCGCCCGCCCGCCTGCTCACCGGGTTCCACGAACGGGTCGGCGACGACGTCCCCGTGATCGTCGGCGGTGAACGGTTCCCGCCCGAATCCCTCAGCGCGGTCCTCGTGGACGCCGCGGTGGATCAAGCGGCCGAACGCTTCGGCGAGAAACCGCGCCACATCGTGCTCACGCACCCCGTCGGCTGGGGTTCGTTCCGCCGGGACCTGCTGCGCCGGGCGCTGGCCGAGGCCGGATTCCCCCGTGCCGCGCTGGTGGCGGCGCCTGTCGCCGCCCTGCACGCGTACCTCGCCCCGCACGGCGACGTCACCGCCGGTGTCTGCGAATTCGGCCCGGACGGCGCGGTGGTCACGATCGCCGCCGCCGGGGTGAACGGCTGGCAGCCGGTCAAAGCGGTGGAAGGCGTCGAGCCCGGTGAGGCCGTCGGCAAGGTCTTCGAACTCGCGCACGGCGCCGGGATCCCGCCCCAGGCGCTGGCAGGCATCGTGCTCTGCGGCGAAGCCCCGCCGGTTCCCGGCCGGACCCCGTGCCCTCTCTTCGCGTCGAGCGACCCGGTGCTGACGGTGGCGACCGGGGCGGCCAACATCGCCGCGCGACGTGACGTTCCTCAACCCGGCGGGGCCGGATCGAACGCCGTCGCGACCATCGAAACCACCCTGCTCCCCCGGATCGACATGCCCGAAGAGCTCACCGAGCGACCCGAACGGCCGCCGGTGGACATCACCCCCTTCCCCTTGCCAGAACGCACCGGGGCGGCGAAACTGCTCAGCCGGCGCAAGCCTCTCGTCGCCGGAGCCGCGGTCGTGGTGCTGGCCGCGTCCACCCTGCTGCTCACCCTGACCACTCGAGAAGCCACCGCGGACAAGGGTCCCGAAGCCCCTCCCACCACTTCGAGCTCGTGCGCGCCGCCCACCCCCGGTGCCACGCCGTCCACCCCCGAAGGTCGCTGTTGAACGCACTGCTCGACAAGCCCGGCATCATCCATCCGGGTGCCCGGCGCCTGCTCGACGAGGTGACCACCGCCCCGGAACTCCCGGTGCGGGTCACCGTCGTCGCCCCCGGCGGGCACGGCAAGACCCATCTGCTCGGCCAGCTCGGACGTCACTACGCGGACGCGGGGGTCGAAGCGCTGCTGGTCGACGACGCCGACCAGCTCGACGACGACGAGATCGCGAAGATCAAGGCCCAGGCCGAAGAAACCACGGCACCCGTGGTGCTGGCGTTCCGGCCGGCGGCGCGGACGACGACCCTGCGCGTCCTCGCCGATTCCTTCGGCAGGTCGGTGGCGTTGGGCGCGTTCGGCGTCGACGACGTCCGGCGGCTCGTCGAGCACGCCGGAGGTGACGTGGCCATGGCGGAGGACGTCCACGCCAGGACCGGCGGTGTCCCGGGATTCGTGCTCCGCGCGGTCACCGGCAGGCTCGCGGACTTCCGCGGTGAGCTGGAGCAGCTGGACGACGACGTGCACCGCTACCTGATCGCGGCGGAGGCGGGCGCGGGCCGGAATCTCGATCTGCTGGCGGCGTTGCTGAACCGCGATCGCGAAGGGCTGCCCGAGGTCTTCGACAGTGCCAGGGCGACCGGTCTGCTCGGCGAGGACGACGTGCTGCTGCCGATCGCCGCCGAAGCCATCCGGACCTGGGGGTCGCCAGGGCGGCGGCTGACGGTGCTGCAGCGGCTGGTTGAACTCCAGCTGCGGGACGGGCTTCCGGTGCTGGAGCTCGCTCGTTCCCTGCTGGGGACCGGAAGTTCGGGCGCGAGCGCGGCGGCGGCCTTCGAGGCGGCCGCCCGTGAGGCGATGTCCGACGACACGAAACTCGCGGCGCGGTTCTACGAAGCCGCGTCCGAGGCCGGTGGGCGCGGCGCGGCGCTCACCGTCGGCTGGGCGCACGCCGCGGCGCTGGCCGGTGACCTCGACACCGCGCTCCGGCTCGGCGACGGCATGCTCGGCAGCACATCGGATACGGACGCCAGGGCCGCGGGCGCCGAAGTGGCGGCGACCGTGCTGGCGCATCGCGGCGAACTCGCGCACAGCGCGGAGCTGTACCAATGGTCCGGCCGGGCGGGCTCGAAGGCGTTGGCCGCGATCGCGTTGCTGGGCACCGGAAATCTCGAAGCCGCCCGAGGCGTGCTGGAGACTCCCGAAGTCCCGACCCTGTTCGCGGGCGCCGCTTCACGGATGGCGCGGGCGGTCACCGATTCGGTGTCCGGCTGCGGCGCGGAGACGCTGTCGGCCCTGCTGGGCGCGGCCTCGATGCTGGAATCGGCGGGCGCGCCGGCGCCGCTCCCGGACAGCCCGGCGGCCCTCGCGGCGTTGGTGGGCCTGCATTCCGGCGAACTCGCGCTGGCCGAGTCGGTGCTGAGACGCGCGGTGGACGGGCGGATCGGCGGTGATCTGCTCGCGAAACGGCACCGGCTGCTGCTCGGCTGGGTCGCGATGACCGCGGGCGACCTCAAGACGGCCGCCGAGGCGCTGATGCCGCCGGACGGTCTCGAAGCACGAGACGAACTTTTCGCCGCCACCCTGCAGTTGGGGCTGGCGCGGCGAGCGAGCGATCTTCCCGGTCTGCAACGCTCCTGGGACCGGGCGTACCAGGCTTCGATGCGGCAGCAGCCGGACCTGTATTCGTTGCTGCCACTGGGAGAACTCGCGATCGCGGCCGCTCGGGGCGGCGCGGGCGCCAAACTGGCGGGCCAGCTGGAACGGGCGCACTCCGTACTCGACGCGCTCGGCAACCCTCCACTGTGGACAGCCACCCTGCGCTGGCATGAACTTCACGCCGCCATCACCGTCGAAGATCACGCGTCGGCGGGCGAACATCTGGCCGCGCTCAACGACTTCGCGTCCTGCGGCCGCTATCCGGCCGCACTCGCCGCCGCCGCGACCGGCTGGCTCGCCGTCCTGACCGGAACCGTCGATCCCGAGGCGATCACCGCGTCCTCTTCGGAACTGCACGAACTCGGGCTCTGCTGGGACGCTTCCCGGCTGGCCGGGCAGGCGGCGATCCGGACCTCGGACCGGAAAGCGATGGTCCAGCTGCTCGAAGCGGCGCGGCAGTTCCAAGGGCGCGCTCCGGAGCCCGCCGCGCCCACCGGGCTGAGCGCGCTGAGTGAACGGGAGCTGGAGGTCGCCCGGCTGGTCGTCGACGGGCTGACGTACAAGCAGGCCGGGAGCAAACTGTTCATCTCGGGGAAGACCGTGGAGCACCACATGGCGCGGATCCGGGGGAAACTCGGCGCCGGAGACCGGCGGGAGCTGCTGGCCATGCTGCGGGAGTTGCTCCCCGCGGGCGAGGGCTGAGGCGGGTTCGGGCCTGCCTATCGCTCCGCGAGGTAGGCGTCCTCCGCGGCGTAGTCGAACATCGGCGCGAAATAGTCGTGGTCGAAACCTGCCGGGAGCCGATCGGTGGAGCCCAGCCAGTCCAGCTCGGCGGTCACGGTGGCGGCGTAGTCGCCGACCGGCCGGTAGCCCAGTCGCCCGGCCGCGGACATGTCCAGCCGGATACCCGGCAGACGGTCCCAGGGGTGCCGGCCGAGTCCGGCGGGGGCGTGGTCGTCGAGGAGCACTTCCTCCCACCGATGGCCGAGGTGTTTCGCGACGGTTCTCGAGATGTCCAGGGCGTCGGGTGCGTCCGGGTCCGCGGCATTGAGGACACGCCTGCCCGGGCTTTCCGCGGCGGTTTCGATCAGCGCGGCGATGTTCCCGGCCGCACTCGGGTGGTCGACGCCGCGGCCACCGCGGGACAGGAGAAGGACTTCGCGCCGGTCGGCCACGCGTTTGACGAACACCCATTCGCCGGGCTTGGCCGACCCCTCTCCATGGACTTTGGACGGTCGCAGAAGGGTGACCGGGTATCCGCTGTCGAGCAGGACATGTTCCGCGGCCACCTTGTTGGCGCCGTAGCCGTCGCGAGTGCGGTAGTCGACCTCCTCGCGTGGGGCCATGGTGGGCTGCGACTCGCGGATCGGCCCGTCGAAAACCGGCGCGACGGCCGAGTTCACGTGGTTGCCCGCCGAGTCGACGTACACGGCTTTGCTGGAGATCATCACCGTGGACCCCACATCGTCCAGCAGCGGCAGCAGATCACGGGCGTGTGCGGCGGTGAAGCACAGACAGTCGACCACCAGATCCGCCCCCGCACCGAGCGCCGCCGTGAGGCTGCCGGGTTCGCCGCGGTCCCCGGCGACGAACCGGCCGCCCGCGACCGCGATGTCCTCGGGCATGCGCGAGGAGTCCCGGCCGACAACGGTCACCTCCCAACCGGCGGCCAGCAACCGGCGTGCCGTGGCGCGACCGATCAGCCCGGTCCCACCGAGAACGACCGCGTGCGACATCGATCAACGATAACGCCCTTCGTCCGCTGAGGGTTGATAGACAGGACGGGTGAACGCCTTCTATCACCTGTGCTTCGTCGTCCGAGATATCGGACAGGCGACCGAGGACCTCACCCGCACTCTCGGTGTGACCTGGAGTCCAGTCCGTGCGGGCACCCTCGGGGATTGGGACTACGAAATCGTGTTCTCGACCGACGGGCCACCGTTCTTCGAGGTGATCCAAGGACCCGCCGGCAGTCCGTGGGACGCGACCGGCGGTTCCCGCTTCGACCACATCGGCTACTGGTCCAAGGACGTCATGACGGACAAACAGCGCCTGGCGGATCGAGGCGCGCCGATCGAGTTCGACTCCTGCCCGTACGGTCGTTCCTTCACCTACCACCGGCTCGACAGCATCGGGGCCCGGATCGAGCTGGTCGATCTCGCGGTCCAGCCGGGTTTTCGCGACACCTGGGCCAAGGACGCGGCGACGATGCCGCCACTCGGCTTCGACGACCCGGCCGCCGGTCCGTGACGGTCAGCCCAGCACCGTGCCCGAGTTCGCGGCGTTTCGGTCGCGCTTACGGGAGAACGCACCCAGGTCGATCTCCAGGCCGGTGCGCGGGGCCCGGAACCGGACGGGCGACGCGTCGTGGTCGGCGCCGTTCTCCACCTGGTCGATCAGCTCCGTCATCAGCTGCCCCACGACCGGCGCGTTCTTGAACTGGTTGCCACTCGTTCCGATCGCGAGGTAGAAGCCCTCGAGATCGGTGCGGTCGTAGATCGGAGTCCAATCGTCGGCGACGTCGTAGACGCCCACCACGCCGCGCGCCCGGTTGGGCACCGCCAGCTCGGGCATCCGCCGCGCGGCTCGCGTCACCTGAGCCTCGAAGACCGCGGCCGTCGGGTGGATGTCGACGGCGTCCGGGTCGTCGGTCCACTGCATCGGATCACACTCCGGTTCCGTTCCGCCGACGAGCAGGCCCTCGCCTCCTTCACCGCGGAAGTAGGTGCCCAGATCCATGTCCGCCACCACGGGCCCTCCATAGCCCTCCGGGACCGGCACGTGCGCTACCTCCTGCCTCATCGGTCGCACACCGACGGTGAAGTCGGAACCCACGCCTGCCAAGCGATTCACCGCGCCCGACCACGGACCGGCCGCGTTGACCACGACGGCACAGGGAATCCGGGTGCCGTCCGACAGTCGCACCGACGTCACGCGCCCGCCTGCCTTCTCCACCGCTGTCACCGTGCTGCGGAAGCGGAACTCCGCCCCGCCTGCCGAGGCCGCGGAGGCGAGGTTCACGGCGGCGAGGCCCGGGTCCGAGACATAACCGGCGTCCGGGGTGTACACGCCACCGAGCGAGTGTTTCGCGTCCTCCCAGAATTCCTCGTCGTCGAGCCGCTTCGGCGGCCAATAGCGGCCGGCGTCGATACCTGGAACGCGCTCGGCCAAGGTCGCGCTGTCCCATTCCTCGTAGGGAACCCCGATCTCATCGAACAACGGAAGCCACGACGTACGCGGAGCCGCCTCGACGTCCAGCATGACCAGCCCGCTCTTGCGGAACATCGCGAGGTCGCCGACATCGTGCCCGAGGTGGCCTGCCCAGTCGAGCCAGCCGAAATGCGCCTCCCACGCCGTCGCCACCCCGGCGGTGGTGGAGAAATTGAACCGGACGATCGCACTCGATGCCGAGGTCGACCCCTGTCCGGCCCCCGCGGCCCGATCGAGCGCGATGACCCGGTACCCCGACCGGGCGAGCTCGAGGGCGATCGACGAACCGATCACCCCTGTCCCGATCACGACCACGTCGGCACTCGGGCGCTTACCGGGCACGGCAGGTCCTGAGGTAGCTGAGGAACGAAGCCTGCAGCCCGGTCACGTGCGTTTCGCGCAGGACCGCGCTGGTGACCGCTCCGCCGCGTGAGGAGAGGCGGTGCAGGACGGTGGCCGTGTTCTTCGTGAGGTTTTGGTAGATGGCCAGGTCCCCGAGCAGCTCTCGCTCGTTGAGGGTCACATGCAGCTGGGTGGCATGGTGCCTGTCCCCCAGCTCTTGGAGTTGGGCGAAGATCTGGCTGTCTTCACTGGCGACGCCGGGGCTGCCCGCTCCGATGCTCTCGAAGAGCGTGCAACCGGTGAGCCAGGTGTAGAGGCTGAACAGGCCGCCGTAGGAGTAGCCGAAAAGCCCGTGACCGCTCGTGGCTGTGCCGTAGTCGCGTTCGATCCGCGGGTGCAGTTCCGCGGTGAGGAAGCCCAGGAACGCATCGGCGTGGGTGTCGCGCAGTTCGGCGAGGTAGGCATCGGATTCCTCGCGGGTCCTCGCGCCCGCTTGAACTCCCATTTCCACGGCGTCGATGAGCTCCTCGGCGATGGGCTCGCCGGGCGGCACGAGATCCCTGTTGCGCAGCCGGTCCCAGTGCTGTGCTTCCTCGCCCGCGTAGCCGACGCTGACTTGGATGTAGGGCTGTATCCGTTGCATGGGGTCCGCCTGGGTGACGATGAGCGGAGCCGTCATGCCCACGGCCCAGTTGCCGTCGAGCACATACACGGCAGGCGCTTGCGTCGTGGCGGGGTCGTAGCCCGGTGGTGTGGTGACCCAGACGCCGTAGTCGTGCCCACCGCTGGAGCGCATCTCGAAGTAGTCGGTGCCGGCGAGACAGCCGTGCCACATAGTGCTCATCGAAGGTCCTTCACGACTCGGCCGGCCTTGAGAACGAGGACGGCATTGGCGGGATCAGCGAACAGCTCCGGGTCTTCGACCGGGTTGCCGTTCCACAACACGAGGTCTGCCTGCGCGCCGGGCGCGATGACACCGACTTGGCCGGACAGTCCGAGGATCTCGGCGTTGGTCTTGGTGGCCGCCACGAGAGCTTCCATCGGTGTTTCGAGCTTTGCGCGCAGCCTGAGCTCCTCACCTCGACGGTGCTGAGCCGGACCGATGAGATCGGAACCGAGCCCGATCCGCACTCCGGCCTCCTTGGCGACAGCGAGCGCCTCGGTCATCCGCTCGCGAACACCCAGCACACGATCGCGGGTCGATTCGTCGAGGCCGGCGCCAGCGGTGTCGTGCAGCAGTTGCTCGACGACGGCGAACGTGGGCACGAGGGCGACCTCGCGAGTGGCCATCAGGGTGGCCGTGGACTCGTCGAGGTCGGTGCCGTGTTCGACACAGCGCACCCCGGCCTCGACCGCGTTCCGGATGCCGTCGTTGTTGTGGGCGTGAACGGTCACGTAGGTGCCCCGCGCCGCGGCTTCCTGGACGGCGACGGCGATCTCCTCGACGGTGAACTGGGTGTCGGTCAGCCGGTCGTGCGCTCCGACCACGCCGCCGGTCACGCAGAGTTTCAGGAAGGAGGCTCCGCGACGGAACGCTTCGCGCACGTTGTGCCGCAGCTCGTCCGCGTTGCCCGACATCATGGACAGGGCGCACAGACCCGGAACGTGATGGCTGCTCCACAGCTCGGTGGGTTCCCAGTCGGCTCCGTAGTAGCCGTGCCCACCGATCTGGCACTGAACCGGTCCACAGGACAGGACGCGTGGCCCCCTGACCTTGCCCTTGGCGATCGTGGTGACGAGGCCGCCGTCGATCCCGCCGGTGTCCCGAACGGTGGTGAACCCGGAATCGAGCGCCGCGCCGGCCGTCGCGAAGATGTCCGCCGCGAGCTCGGCGGCGCTCATCTGAAACGAGAACTGCGGCTGGATCGGGCTCGACAAGCCCAAGTGGACGTGAGCGTCGATCAGGCCGGGCGTCATCGTCAGGCCTCCGGCGTCCAGGCGCTCGCCGTGTGCGCCGGAGGCACCGACGTGGGCGATATGACCGTCTTCAATGCTGACGTCGACGTCGGCTGGGTCGCGACCCGATCCGTCGAGGACCGCCGCGCCGACCACCTGAACACGTCCCACGAGTCGTTCCCTCCGCCGTTGCGAGCCGGCTGCGACCATGTGTGACGCGACACGGCACCGTCAGCGCTTCTTTTCCAATGGATAAACTGTGGGAGTGATCTTGTCAAGCGCGGAACGCAAGGGCGACGCACGCGAGCGTCTCCTGGCTCGGCTTCTCGACGCCTTCGACGAGGCGCTTCCCGCACCGGAGGTGTCGCTCCGTGAGATCGCCGCCAGGGCCGGGACCAGCCACGCCCTCTTGCGATACCACTTCGGGTCGCTCCCGGGCGTGTTGGCAGCCATGCTCAAGGCGCAGCGATCTCGTGACAACGAGGTGCTTTTCGAGGCCGCCCAGCGGGGCACCTTCGACGACTTCGTCGTGGCGACCTGGCGGGCCTACACCCGTCCGGAGCAGCTGTCGCGTGTCCGCGGCTTCTTCCACGTCGTAGGTCTGGCCGCGTACAGCCCAGAGGACTTTCGCGAGTTCATCGACTCGCTCGACGACCTGACCAAGATGCTGGCCTCGCTCGCGGAACGCGAAGGACTCGACGCCGAGGAAGCGCTGACTTTGGCCACCGTCACCATTGCCGCGATGCGTGGCCTTCTCCTCCAGGAGGTCCTGACTCCGGCAGGCCACTCGGAGGCCGCGGTCGCTTTGATCCTGCGCATGAGCAAGGGCCGATCCGTCCCACGGACATGTCCGGGGCCTTGAGCAGGCTCAGGGGCGGGAGACGGCGGGTGATCCCCGCACCGCGTCGATCCAGTCGGGAAATGCTTGCGCGACAAAGAAGGCCGGCGCGGTCTCCCGCGTGCCCGGATGCGCCCGGCTCGGTACACCGGCACACTCTGGCCGTGACCGACTTTCCGGCGGACGTGGAGACGCACTACCGACGTCTGGCAGCACAACGACACTGGCCACCGGAGACCGAATCCGCGTTCCGGGCGAGCGTCGCGTGGTACCGGGCGTTGGACGAGGGTTCCGAGCCTCGCCAGTACTACGAGTACGTGGACCACGAAGGCTTGGTCGACGAAGGAGCCCGCCGGCTGTGGGAGGCGATCGCGGTCGACCACGAGACCGTGGCCATCAAGCAGATCGAGCAGGATTCTTCCGGGGCTGTTCACCGCTACTGGTGGCGGAACATCGAGGATGACACCGGCGGGCTCACCGACCAGGCACTCGACCCCGGCCTCACACCTGTTTCCCGAGCTACGTTCTACGCGCTCTGGGACCGAGGCGGCGACCCCGGTTCTGAAGGGGCGTAACAACTTCCAGGTCAGGGCCGGCCGGGAACGACCCATCATTGCCTCTGACCGTGAGGACCGCGCCGAACGCCCAGCGCGGTCGTCGTGCTGGTTCACCGCGGAGTGCGGACGTCCTGAACGCCGCTCGGGCTCGAACCGCCGGACTTCCCGCATCCACCGCACGCAAGTGGCCGGGAGCGGGACATGCCCCCGGCCACCGGCCCGCTATTCGGGCAGGGTGTCGGTCCACTCGGCGTCGATCCTGGCGCCGGCGGGGTCGGCCACCTTGTACACCGCCCCGTCCATGGTGACGAAGACCGACGTCCCGTTCACCCGTCCGGTCGCCGGATCGACGACGAGCCGCTCGCCCGTGGGCAGCAACAGTCCCAGCCCGCCCGGCACCGTGCCGAGGTTTTCGACACCTGGATATTCGGCGATCACGCGCAAGGCCGTGGCCCGGACCTCCGGCGTGGCCGGCAGGGTGGACACCAGTGAGATCAACGACTGGAAGCCGGCTTGTTCCCGGTCGCTCGCGGTGAGCTCACCCGCGCTCGTCCTGGCGTCGCTGCGCTCGAGGGCCTCGGCGATCCAGGCCTTCAACGCGCCCGGGTCCGTCGGCAGGGCACGCAACTGCTCGAGGGTCAGATCGACGGCGACCAGTGAGAACGGGGTGGTCGAAAGCGCCTTCACCGGTGTGACCTTGCCTCCCGTCTTCGCTCCCCGCATCCACGACTGACCGTCCGGCTTGATCCAGTACTCATACCCACTCGAAGCAGCGGAGCCCTCCGCCTCGGTCATCTTCACGTGCCAGTACGTGCCGGCCCCCTCAGGGGAACGCTCAGCGGCGGTGGCGGCCGCGAGCAGGATCTCCTGCCCAGTGACCGTTCGCACCGGCGGACCGTCGACCGGTGCGGCCGGCATGGCCGCGATCGCCACGGCGGCCGCGGCGGCCGCCGTGATTCCGGCTCCCGCGACCAGCCATCCGGTCCGCCGCCGGGAAGTCCGGCCACCGCGAATCCGGTTCTGGAGCCGGTGCCGGCTGCGGTCGACCACGTCCTGGGACGGCTCGTCCAGGGCCAGCGCGGCGCGCAGCGTCTGCAGGTCATTCATCGAGTGCCTCCGGGGTGAGGATGAAGTTGAGCTTCTTGCGTGCACGGTTGAGCCGGGAACCGACCGTGCCGGAGGAGATACCGAGCGCCGCGGCCACTTCCTCGTACCCGAGCTGGCCGAGCGCCACGAGCAGCAGCACGTCCCGTTCCCCGGCGGACAGCCGCGACAGCGCGTTCGCGAGCTGAGGAAGCAGCCGCCTGGCGGCCACCGACGCGACCACCCTGCTCTCGTGCCCCTCGACCGCCGGTGCGACGCTCACCCGTGCCAGCGCCCGATAGTGGCGAGCCTCCCTGCGGCGGTGCCTGGCCACCAGATTCGTGGCGATACCGAACAGCCAGACCCGCACCTCACCGCGTTCGGCGTCGAACGCGCCGCGTCGGTCGAACGCGACGAGGAACGTCTCCGCGGCGATGTCCTCCGCGGTCTGCGCGTCCAGCCGTCCGGCCACATACCGGTAGATGGCCGCGAAGTAGCGATCGTGCACTTCGGTGAACAGTTCCGGGTCCTGCGGCAACCGGGCGGCCAGGTCGGCATCGGTCACCTGCTCGCCCGTTCCCGCTGTCATGTGCCCGCCTCTGACATGTGGGTCCTTCCCGTCTGCAGTCAGCTTTCACCACCACTTCGCCGACGGCCGGTTTCTTCTTCCCGCCCGGCTGTGACGTGCCGCCCGCGCCGTCATGTCACGGCTCCCATCCGGTGTGGCCTCAGCGGACGGCCGATGCCGCCGAAGGTGGTCCGCCACAGTTCTTCTTGCCGAGCTAGGCGGAGTTCTTCCAGCAGCACATGGATGACCAGCGAGACTGGGACGGAGTCCGAACCTGGAAGTCCCTCGAAAGAGAGCTGGAATCGATGCGTCCCATCAGTACGGCCAGGTGTGGCCGCGGGTCACCCTCCAGAGGTTTCACCCCGACCGGCTGGGCCGCGACCGGTGACTTGACGATCGAGCCCGGAGAGCAATCGTCGCGAATCACCCGAGGGATCAAGGTACTGGCGACTGGCTCGTACCGGTTTCCTGCACCGCCCAGCGGCGTGAGCCGACGACGTCACGTGCGCTCAGAGTCGGCGGCCTGTGGCCGCTTCCCGCCATTCGGCGTGACAGGTCTCCTGTTCCGCGACAGTTGCGATCCGGTCGAGCTCGGCATCGGCCAGCGTGGCGACCAGGTCGGCTTCCGAAGCCTTGTGGCCGGTCCGCATGACGTAGATCCGCGAACCGCCGCCCATATCCCTGCACATCCCGCTCGGGTACGTATCGCGGCGGGCCCCTTGAACGGCGATCGCCCAACCCCCAGGCTCCAGCTGACGACGCAGCCGGACAAGAGACTCGAACATGTCCATGGCGGTGGCCGTATACCGGTCACCATCGAGGAACAGCTCGATCCGATAGAGCGGCCGTGGCCCGTCGTAGCCGTCCAGCCAGCCCCGCAGCCGCGCTTGTCGTCGCTCGGCGCCCCGCGCCACCAGCACTTCCCGGTCTTCCAGCAGTCTCGGATAGTCCTCGCTCACTCAGTTATTCAAGCAGGCGAGCCGGGCCGTCGGTGGCGTTCCGACTGCACGCCCGACCACAAGGCGCGTAGGAACAAGAGAATGGTTGAGGAAAGGTCCAGACGAGTTTTCCTGTCCACCTCGGCGGCACTCTCGGCGGCCGCCCTGTCTTCCACCGCCCTGTCGACCACGGCCCTGTCTTCCCCTGCCCTCGCTGATGTTCCAGCCGGCCCCGAAGAACCAGAAGTCCGAGGCCCAGGCGAACGCCTCTCTCCGCAACGCCCCGACGCGGAACTCCTGGCGATCCTCCGAGAAATGGACGAACACCGCATCGAGGCCACCGTACGCAGACTCGCCGCCTTCGGAACCCGGCACACGTTGTCCTCGCAGACCGATCCCGTCCGAGGAATCGGCGCCGCCCGCGACTGGATCTTCGCGGAGATGACGAAATCCGCACAGCGGTCGGGCGGCAGGATGACGGTTGAACTGCAGTCGTATCTCCAGCAGCCCGCCCCGCCCCGGATCCCGGTGGCCACCACGATCACCAACGTCGTCGCCACGTTGCGCGGCTCCACCACCCCCGAACGGGTCTACGTCGTGTCGGGCCACTACGACTCCCGGTGTTCGGATCCGCTCGACGCGACGAAGGACGCTCCAGGCGCCGATGACGACGCTTCCGGAGTGGCCGTCGCGATGGAACTCGCCCGGGTGCTCGCCACTCGCCGCCCGGCGGCGACCATCGTGTTCGCGGCGGTCGCGGGCGAGGAGCAAGGCCTGTTCGGCGCGCGGCACATGGCCACGCTGTACAAGGCGGCGGGCACGAACGTGCAGGCGATGTTCACCAACGACATCGTCGGTTCGAGCCGGGCGGACGACGGCACGAGGGATCCGCGCACGATCCGGTTGTTCGCCGAGGGCGTGCCGACGTCGGAGACCCCGGCACAGGCCGACATCCGGCGCGCGGTCAGCGGGGAGAACGATTCGCCCTCCCGCCAGCTGGCGCGGTTCGTGCGGTCGGTCGCGGAGAACGAGGCGACCGGTATGACCGTGCGGGTGATCCACCGGCGAGACCGCTACCTCCGGGGTGGCGACCACATCCCGTTCCTCGAGCAGGGATATCCGGCCGCGCGGTTCACCGAACCGCACGAGGACTACGCGCACCAGCACCAGGACGTCCGGGTGGAGAACGGCAAGCGGTTCGGCGATTTGCCGGAGTTCTGCGACTTCCCGTTCATCGCCGGGGTCGCGCGGGTCAACGCCGCGACGATGTGGTCGCTGGCGACCGCGCCGGGCACCCCCGAAGACGTCCGGATCCGGACGAACCAGCTTACGAACGACACGGATTTGGTGTGGCGGCGCGGGACGGACCCGGATCTCGCCGGTTACGAGGTCGTCTGGCGGGAGACGACGGCGGCCGACTGGACGCACGCGATCAAGGTCGGCGACAGGACCGAGGCTAAAGTGGATCTGTCGAAGGACAACGTGTTCTTCGGTGTGCGCGCGGTCGGGAAGAACGGCCGCCGCGGTCCGGTCGCGTTCCCGACACCTTTGAGCTGATGCCACGATGACAGTCACCCCCGACGACCTCGACGCGGCGATCGCGAGCGTGACGGACAGCCTGCGCGAGGCGTCGGGCCGTGACTGGCCGGCCGCGCCGGGCACCGGCGAACTCAACGCCTGGCGCACGGCCGAGCATCTCGGCGACTGCCTCATCTCCTACGCGGGACTGCTGATCGCCCGGCCGTCGACGCCGCGTTTCGTCTGCTTCGAAGCCGTCGCCGACCGGGCCGCGACTCCGTCGGAGATGCTGGAATTCGTCACGGTAGGCGGCGGCATCCTGAGCGCCACCCTCCGCACGGTGGCCCCGGACGTCCGCGCGTACCACCCGAGCGGCCGCGCCGACCTCGAGGGTTTCGCCGGAATGGGCTGTGTCGAGGTCCTGGTCCACGGCGAGGACATGGCCAGAGGACTCGACGTCACCCTCGATCCCCCGCGCGACGTCTGTTCGCGAGTGCTCGCGCGGATGTTCCCCGAGGTGGACGCCGCCGGCGTCGATCCATGGACGGCGTTGCTGTGGGCGACCGATCGGGCGAGCCTCCCCGGGCGGCCCTCCCGCGCCGGCTGGCAGTGGCGCGGCACGCCTCTGGACGCCTGAAGCGGCCGGGAGAGCACGGCGCCGTTCAGCGAGGCCTGACGGCCACCACGGCGGCTTGAATACCGTTTCGCCAAGCCACGACGGGTTCCTCGACCGGCCCGGCTCCCAAGGCGCGCAGGTGCCACGCGACCGGAGGATGCCATTCGGCCGAAGGCGAATCGCCGAACAACCGGGCCCGTTCCACCACCGCGGGACCGAGCACCGGATCCACCGCGGCCTGCTCCCACCAAGCACCCCAGGGATTCTCGCCGCCGTCGCTCGGGGACGCCGCGACCTCCACGTCCGGCATGTCGTCCACAGTGGCCACGAACCCGCCCGGCCGCACGAGCCCGGCGAGCTCGGCGTACAACTCGGTCAGCCGCCCGGGCGGCAGGTAGTGCAACGCCATGACCGCCAGAACGGCGTCGTAGCCGCCATCCGGCAGGTGCGTGGCCCAGTCCGGGTCACGCAAGTCGGCCCGGACCACCTCCACCGAGGACGGCAGGGACGCACCGGCGATCGTCAGCATCACCGGATCCAGATCGACCAGCGTGACCTCCGCCCCGGGAAGGCGCTCGAGCAGACGAGCACAGAGCGTGCCCGTGCCGCCACCCACGTCCAGCACCCGCGGCGCCGGACCGTCACAGCGCGACGCGACCAGGTCGATCATCCGCTCGATCGCCCGCTCGCGTCCTGGCTGGTACTTCGCCATGAGGCGTTCCCAGCGGTCGTTCCAATCCCCAAGAGTCACAGTGACAATGATAATCGATATCAGCGAGACGGCGTTCCGTCACCGGACGCCTCCGAGGAGTGGGCGAGGTACGGCCGATCGGCGCAACTTGGCACCTGAAGCGTTTGCCACGACGGAGCCCGGGAACATTTCCGGTATGTCCAGATGGCGAACCACCAGCAGGAGCAACACCGCCGTGCGGGTCATCACCGGCATCGGCGCGGTGTTCGCTTTCATCGAGTTGCTGTACATGGTGATGGTGCTCGCGGGAGCCAACGCGGGCAACGGTTTCTTCATCTTCATCCAGGCACTGGCCAAACCGCTGGCGTTGTTCTGGCCGGGACTCTTCCCGGTGAGTGACCCGAATCTCGCGGTCATCCTCGACTACGGTCTGGCCGCCGCGTTCTGGGTGATCCTGGCGGGTGTGATCGCCCGTTTCGCGGCCCGCTGACCCCCTGCGGCGGCGATCGGCGTCCCGTTCGGCGACACTGGACGGATGAGCGACGGCAGATGGTTCGACCTGAACCCGCTTCCCGAGCTGTTCGGCCTGGCCGCCGCCGGGCGGGCGCTGCTGCCCAATGTGCCCGTGACCCCGGCCGCGATTCTGAAGACCGTCACCGAACAGCTGGTCGGGCGGCGGCTGACGGCCAAGGTGGACGAGCACGACGTCGGGCTCACCCTGACCGGGCTCGACTACCAGGCCGACAGCCTCAGCCTGGCCGCGACCGGCAGGATCGGCGACGTCCGCATCGTCGTCGAGGACGTCGACTGGCCGGAGACGCCGCTCGAACGCATCACCGTGCTGGCGTCGAACGTCCGTCTCCGCTCGCTCCCGTCCCCGGCCGCCATCCCCGAGCAGGTGAAGATGGCGATCCGGGTGTCACCGGAAGTTCTCCAGGCGCGCGTCGCCGAGGTCCGGCCGGGCATCATCGTGACCCCCGGCGAGGACGGGCATTTCCACGTCCGCTGGGAAAAGCGGCCCCGCTGGGGACATCTCGCCCTGGAGTCCACTGTGGAGGACGACGCCGTCGTCCTCCGGCCGATGTCCGTCCACATCGGACGCCGACGGTTCGGCCCGCCGTCCCGCCTCAAGCCGATCGTCCTGCCACTGCCCGAACTTCCGCAAGGGATCCGGCTCATCGCGGTCGAGGCGCACGACGGTCACCTTGTTCTGCACGCGCTGGCGGAGGAATGGCCGGAAAAGCTGTCCACCATCCCGCTCGGCGATCTGCTGGGCTGGGTGACGACGGCGGTGGCCACGCTGACCCTGCCGGGACTCGGCGGCCGCTGACGGCTGGTCGTGAATGACGATTCGGGTTCTATTGAGGGGTAAGGCAAACGTGGCGGGTGCGGTGGGCGATCCGCTCGTGACCCCGTCGGAGGCGTAGGGAAGGCCTCCTTCCCTACCTTCAGGGTAGGCAAGGAGGCCTTCACCACCACCTGGGCCGGCCACTTCAGCTGACGTTGCGAAAGCCGCTTTCAGACGTTGCGAAAGTGGCTTTCGCAATCTGCCACATCTGCCTTCACCCCTCAAGAATCCGAATCACCACTCACGACCATGGTGACCACTGCCGAACTAGCTGTGCAGCGGTCCCTCCGCGACACGCACCGCGGGCACCGACGTCGCGGCGGCGCTTTCCGCCTGCGTTCCGGCGGACGACCGTACGAGACCGGCCGACTTCCCGCACACCTTCTTCTTCTCGTCCGAAGTCATCTTCTTGCCGACGGTCCGGGTCTGGCCCACGACACCGGGCGCCGGGCCCTCACCGCTGAAGTTCCAGACGTACCACTGGTGGTGGCCCCATCTGCGCTTGTCGTACCACATGTCGTACGAGCCGCTGGCCACCCGCATCACCGGTGAGCGGTCCAGGCCCGCCCAGTAGCCGGGGTTGACCTCGATCCGGGTTTCGACGCTCTCGCTGGTCTCCCAGCCCCATTCCTGGCCCCACGTGCGCTTGTACGCGACCGACCAGTCGACGAGGAACTTGAAGCCCGCGCTCACGCTGATCTCGTTCGACACCGTGTTCTTCCCGCTGCGGGTGTCCCGCTTGCCGATCACCTGGGTGATCTTGTTGGCGCTGCAGTTGAACACCGTGTCGACCCGGCCCCAGTTGCCGTAGAAGTCCTGACCGCGCTGGTCGACGTGGGCGTTGCAGGTCTTGGTCGCGTTGCCGCAGTCCTTGAGCAGCTCGGCGCGGGACGGCCCGCGCGAATACACCACGGAGCTGCCCTTGTCGTTCATGTTCGACCCGTAGTTGCCGCTGTCGTTGGCGTACCACTCCTGGGAGCCGCCCTGGTATTCGGCGTGCTCGTACATCGTGATGTAGCAGTTGTTGAAGGTCTGGAACGAGGAGATCTTGTCGTTCCAGGCACCGAGGAAGCCGAGGTTCTGGTTGGTCCCCTCGACGCACGGCGATCCAGTGACCGTGAGGCTCGCGCCGCCGAAGTTCCCGTGTTCGTAGAGCACGCTGATCACCGTCGCGGACGCGCCGACCTCGCCTGCCGACGCCGCGGCGAGGGAATCTCCGACGCTGTCGAAGCACCGGATCACTCCGGTCGCCGTGTCGGCGACGCAGTGCTCGCCGCGCTCCTCGGCGTTCGCCGGGACACCGCCGGCGAGACACATCACCACAGCGGCCAGGAAGGCCGCCCCGAGTCTGTACTTGTGCACGTCTGAACTCCCTGGGGAAGACGGAAACCGACCACGGTCGGATCGGCTTCCCGAGTTCACCACGGGAAGATCGGCATGCCCATGCAGAACGACCGGCAGACGTGTTTTCGCTTGCCGATGATCGGGACTCTCAGCCGGATTCGCCGCGCTCGCGCAGATAGCGCGTGTGGTCGGCCTGCCGATGGACGTCGCCCGCGTAGAACCGCTCGGCGATGCGATGCGCTTCGGTCTCCAGCAGTTCCAGTTGTGTGAGGAGTTCATCGGACGCGCTCGGCTCACTGCCGGCCCGGCGTTTGGCGGCGAACCACCACGGCAGATTCAGGTAGGTCTCCACCGACAGCGGCAGATCGGTTCGCGCCAACCGGGTGACGGCGTGCTGGACATCCGGGTTGGCCGCCCACCGTTCCGGCCGCGAAAGCAGTTCGTCGAGCACCTCGGCGATCCGCCGCACACCGTCCACAGAGGACTCCGGCATTCGCTGCGCCCGCGCGGTCACCTTGCCTACCAGCGAGTCGAGGTCAGCGCGCAGCTGCCCGGCCTCGGTGACGGCGTCCGCCGAGACCAGCCGGACCCGCTCGGGCGGCGCGAGCAGGGCGAACACCGCGTACAGCCCCGCGACGACGAGCGGCCACAATCCGCCGACGACGCCGGTCAGGTACAGCGCGAGCCCGATCAGCCCGCCGACGCAGCCGGCCAGGTTCTTCGTGGAGCCGAGGTACCCGATCACTGGTACCCGCGGATTTCCTGGAACACCTTGGGCAGGACGTCGCCTCGCGCATCGAACACGTTGCCACCGGTGCGTTTCGCGACCTCGCCGAGTTCGGTGGAGTCACCCTCGCCGAAGATCACGGTGAACACCGGGATCTGCCGCATCGCCTCCGGCAGCGCCGGGAACCTCAGCTGGAAATCCGAGAACTTGGCGCCGTTCGCGTTCTGCCCGTCGGTCATCAGCACGATCGAGGTGAACCGATCGGGGTCGCGCGCGACCAAAGGTCCCATGATGTCGTACGCGCGGTGGAGGCTGTCGTAGATCGCCGTACCGCCGTTCGCGTCGAGGCCCTCGGCGAATCGCTTGATCTTGTCCAGCGCGGGTTGTGGATCGCCTTCCGGGACGGTGAACGTCTCCGGGCTGCCGGGCACGGTGTCGAACGGCAGCATCGTGACCTCTTCACGGCTGCGGAACCGGCGGTACCGGCCGGTCAGCGAACCGTCGGCGCCGGTCAGCCCGATCAGCGCGGTGCGCAGTGATTCGATCCGGTCGCCCGCCATGGAGCCGGAGGTGTCGAGCACGTACAGCGTCCGCGACGGCCGCCGGATCTTGTCGAAGTAGGCGCCCAGCAACGCGTCGACCGCTTGCTGCGTCGCCGGGAACGGCAGCTCGACGAGGTCCTTCCGCGCGAACTGCTGCCCCAGCTGGACACCCGGCACAACCGGACGGCGCTGCGTGGTCTCCATGATCTTGCGCTGGGTGTCCGGCGTCCGCAGCCGCTCGGCCAGCTTGCGGTGCGCGTCCCGCGCGTCGGGATTCGCGCTCCGCACCAACGTCAGCGGGTAGTCCGCGGTGACCACGCCGTCGGACGGGTACACCAGCGTCAATGGTTCGGGAAGCTTCCCGCTCGCGTTCATCGAGAGCAGGACGGACTCGTAGTTGATCAGGCCGTCGACCTTCTTGCCGGGATCTTCGCCGGTCGCCCGTCGTCGGTAGGCCTCGGAAAGCCAGCCGGACGAGCCCGCGGACATCGCCTGCGCGCTGAAGAACTCGGTCAGTTTCGGGGTGACGGAAGCGATCTGCCGCGCGTCGACCGCGTTGCCCGCCCCCGCGAGCGCCGACGCCACCCCGACGAGCGCCGAGAAACCGGAGTTCGACGCCGACGGATCGGTCATGCCGTAGGTGAAGGCCTTCTTCCCGGCCTGCTCGGCGATCTCGCCCCAGCCCACCGGCCGTCCGGTCCAGCCGAGCCGCTGCGCCGACGACGCCGACAGACCGAGGACCACCGGCGAGCTCATGATCTTCACCTGCTCACCCAGCCGTTTCGCGGCCTCCGGAACCGCCGCCGGGTAGCGGTTCGACGAGAACCAGACGGCGTCGTACTGGCCGTCCACCTTGCCGTTCGCGAGCGATTCGGTGCCCTCCAGCGTGCCGGTGAACTGGAACTTCACCTTGACCCCGGTCGCGGCCGCCTCCTGTTCCAGCAGCGGCCGCAGGTCGGCCAGTTCGCTGCCCGCGAGCACCCGCAACGTGCCCGGCTCGGCCTCCCCCAGGTTCTGCGTCCCGCCTTCGCTCGAATCGCACGAAACCAGTGACAGCGCGCAAACCGCGCTGACCGCCAAGACCGCCCAGCGTTTCACGATGCCCCCTCGGCCGTCGCCGTCTCGTGAGAGCGGCGCAAATGGTCTTCGGCCCGCCGGATCTCCCCCGACAGCGCCTCCACGGTCGCCGCCATCGTCGAGACGGCCCCCGCCTTGAACTCGTCGATCGCGTCGATGCTCCGGTAGATCCGCTCGAACGACTCGCGGATCGTCTCCACCGCCACCGCGGGATCACTGCCCGCTCGCTGGATCTCGGCGCTGCGCAGTTCCAGCATCTCCGCGTTGGCCCTGAGCAGCCCGTCGGTGGTGGCCTGCACGGCCTGGACCTCGTCGAGGACGTCCCGCTGACCGGCGAGTGCCCCGCTCACCAGCAGCGCGACCCGTAGCGCCGCGACCGTGGTCGACACCGCCCGCTCGATTCCGCGGATCAGCTCGTCGTTGTTGCGCCGCACCAGATCCAGCGCCAGATAGCCCTGCGCGCTGACCGCGAGCTGGGTCAGCAGGTCCTGGTGCCGCTGCCGGATCGGATGCAGCGCGTCGGCCCGCAGCGACTTGGCTCGCGCGGGGTCGGTGAAGTCGAAGATCCCGGCCTGGCGTTCGACCGCGGTGTCGACGGCTTCGGCGAACGCGGCCGCTTCCGACAACTTGCCGAGCGTCGCCCACAACCGCTCGCGCTCGCCCTTGAGCGCGGCGTTGTCCCGCCGCAGGACGTCCTGCCGCGCACGCAGCTCCAGTACCAGCGCGTTCACCGGCTCGTTGGCGGCGCGGTAGCGGTCCAGCGTCTTCTTCGCGCTGCCCGCGACCGGGATCATCCCCATCAGTTTGCGGCCGGTGATCGGCAGTTTCGCCGGATCGATCTCCGCCACTGTCCGCCGGAGCCCGGCCAAGCTGACCGCTGCCTGCTGTTGCGGTGAGCCGATTTCCGCCAGCGCCCGCGTCGAGCGGTCCAGCAGCGCGCCGGCGACGGTCGCGGCCGCCCGCATGTCGGACTCGCCGACCGCGAGCAGTTCGTCCAGGACCCGGGTGAACTCCGGCGATCGGACGTCGAGCGCTTCGAGGCGGCGGGCGAAGTCTTCGGCGCGCTTCGCGACCTCCGCGTGGACCTCCGGCGCGAGGGTGACCAGGCCCGCTGCCCGCTCGGCCGGGATCGCCTCCACCGGTTCGGGTGGAGTGAGCGTGAAATCGTCCATCAGTACTGCTTCTTCACGGCGTCGAGCAGACGCTCCAGCGTTTCGAACGACGGCGGCTCGACGGCGTCCACCAGATCCGCGGGCACCGGCGCCTTGGCCGCGGCGACGACGTCGGCGAACAAGCGCGGATCCCCGGTGCGGAAGCCGAAGGTGGCGGCGAGTTTCCCCAGTTCCGGGTCGGTCGCCAGCAGCCTGCCCACCTGGTCGCCGTTCGGCTTCAACGGGACCAGCGTGTGCTTCGAGTACACCGTCGGCGCCGTGTAGAGCAGGCGCATATCCGGCCGGATCGAACCGTCGGCACGGACCAGCCTGTCGACGAACTGCGACTCGTAGATCAGCGCCATCGGCGTCTTGCCCATCCCCGCCGCGAGGTAGTCCTCGAACGGGCCTTCGGTGCTGTTCTGCGTGTAGCCCTGGTCGATGAACAGCTTCGACACCGCGGGCAGCACCTTCGCCTCGGCCTCCGGCGTGCTGACCACGTTGTTCCCGTTGGCGACGAAGGAGACGATCGACAGGTACATCGCCGCCGAGTTCGATTCGCGCGGGTCCGTGGTCGTGAGCAGCACGTTCTTGCGGGCCGGGAAGGCGGTGTTGCCGGGAAGCTGGTCCCAGCGCGTGCTCTTCTGCGCCAGTTCGAGGTACTTCGCGATGTCGAGCACCTGATACTCGCCGGCGCCCTTGCGCACGATCCCGTTGGCGCTCAGGAGGTTCACGATCGGCTCGAAGGTCGCGACCGCCATCGGCGACTGGAACGGCGTGTGCACGCCGGTCACCTTGTGGTCGCGCTGGATCCGCTGCGCGGCCGGTGACGAGGACGGGAACGCGAACTCGTACTTCCCGAGGTCCATACTCGCGATCTGCCGCGAACCGGCGGTGTCGGCCTCGACCTTCAGCCCGTGCTTGGCGAACGCTTCCGCCACCCGCCGATCGGAGAAGAAGGCCAGTTTCTCCGATCCGATGACGCCGCGCACCGTGGTCAGCTCGGCCCCCCGCGCGGTGTTCTCGTCACCGTCCCGGCCCCAGACGATCACGGCGACCACGGCCAGCAGCAGCACCACTGCCAGGCCGATCGACAGACGGCGTTTCACCGGCCCACCCCCTCGTTCACCAGCTCGATCTTTCAGCCCGTTCGACTCTTTTGACGCGCGAGTGAGCCATTTCGAAGTGAACGATCGATGAACGAAAGAAGTCGTCAGTTCCTGGCGAACCGTTGGGGTAGAAGGAAAATCAGATCACGGACTGCTCCGAGACCGGCAGGCACACGGTGAAGCGGGTGTCGCCGGGCGCCGAGTCGACCCGCAGATCGCCCTGATGCCGTTCGACGACGATGCGCCAGGAGATGTCCAGGCCGAGCCCGGTCCCTTGTCCCACCGGCTTCGTGGTGAAGAACGGCTCGAAGATCCGCTGCCGCACCTCCGCCGGGATACCGGGCCCGGTGTCGCCGATCTCGACGTGCACATGATCGTCCACTCTGGACGTCCGCAGGATCAGCGTGCCGTCGGGCCCCATGGCGCCGAGCGCGTTGTCGATGATGTTCGTCCACACCTGGTTCAGTTCGCCCGCGTATGCCGGGATCCTCGGCACCGCGTGGTCGTACTCCTTCACGACCCGGATTCCCGGCCCGATCTTCCCGGCGAGCATGACGAGGGTCGAGTCGAGTCCTTCGTGGACGTCGATCCACTGGTGCGGGGCACGGTCCATCTGGGAGTACTGCTTGGCCTTGCCGACCAGCACCGAGATCCGGGTCGTCGAATCCTCGATCTCGCCCATCAGCATCTCGGTCTCGAGCGCGTACGCCAGCCAGCGGACCGCGCCGTCGAGGAAAGTCTCCCCGACCGAGTCGAGCAGCCGGTCCAGATCCGGCACGGTCAGCCCGGCGCGGACGTAGATGTCGGCGAGGTCCCAGCCCTGGTCGATGCCGTGGCCGTCGAACCAGTCGCCGATCTCGTCCTCGCGGTCGGCCTGCTGCATCGCGGTCAGCTTCGGGGCCGAGGCGACCTGTTTGACCAGCTGTTCCTGGATGTCCAGTAACTGCTCCAGCAGCGCCGGGTCGACGTTCTTCTTCGCGAGCATCGCGAGCTTGTGCCGCATCCCGGCGACCCGCTCCCGCAGCGCCGCCGTCGCGCGGACCGCGGCGGCCGCCGGATTGTTGAGTTCATGGGTCAACCCGGCGGAAAGCTCGCCGAGCGCCAGCAGCCGCCGCCGCGAACCGATCACGGTGTCGCTGTTGCGCCAGCCGAGGTACATGCCCTCCAGCAGATGCGTCGCCATCGGGAACCAACGGCGGAACTCGGTGGCGAACTCGGCCGCGGGCAAGGTCAGGAAGGTCAGGTCGCTGACCGCGTGCACCGAAGCGCCGTAGGTGTGTTCGGTCTCCTGGTGCACGAAGAACTGCGTCGCGCCGCAGTAGGCGCCGCGCTGATCGGACCGGATCGTCTCGACCTCGGTGCCGCCGACGAGCCGCGTCATCCGCAGCGC
>NZ_JBWKEC010000048.1:0-43120 GCF_056435645.1 Amycolatopsis sp. NPDC043889 | reverse complement strand
CACAACCCTGCCCACAGCAAGACTTTCAACCGAAAACCCGACCACAGCAGCAATCCCGACGAACTCACAGAACCCCATGCAAGATCGAGGCTAGATCAAGGCTTCGGATCATCCCCGCACCTGCAGGGAGCACAACGGAACGGTCGGCCTACGTCCGCTTCGACAGCGGACCATCCCTGCACCTGCGGGGAGCACGTCCGGATCGGCCTTGATCGCGTCGCGTAGCACCGGGTCATCCCCGCACCTGCGGGGAGCACACTTGCTGACCTGTGATGATAGCGCGCCCGCAGACCAATCTGCTTCGGTTTGCCTGCGGAGATCCCGCCACAGTCCAACCCTCCTGGTGTTAGCCGAGGCAGGCGGCTTTCGAGTGCACCTAGAACTGCTACAGCGTCGCGGTAGCGGCCTGACCAGCATCGACCCTTCAGTTTCGGTTACACATGCCACCGGAACCTTCTCCTGGCGAAAGAGCGCAACTGGAGCCCCGATCTACTCGGGGTGATCGCCCTGCACGGGCAAGACTTGAGGGCTAGGAAGCAGATTCCGCTGCGACTTGCGACGGCTCGCGCCATTCCGCGCGAACGACACGGGTCAGAATTCGGGAGCGCTCAGCTCCAACGCCCAGGGCTTTGCGAAGCGCCTCGGCCGAGATCGGCCGCTGGCGCAGCTCCCGATGCCGAGCATCCATCTCCCTTGCGCGCTCAATCAGGTCGTCGTCAAGTCCGGCCAGGTTCCAGCCTGATACCTCCGGTGAGACCTCCCGCACCGTGGTCATCGGCGCGCCAGCAGCAGGAGGCTGTGTGCGCTCCCGAAGGTCAGCGAGTGCCTGAAGCAAACCCGGCCCGACCTCGGACCAACCGATCAACAATAGCGGTCCCACCGCGTCGAACAAGGCCTTGCCGACCTCTCCAGCGATCAGAGGCTCGGCCACGTTCAACGCCAAGGTCGCCGCGCTCGTGAGAACAAGAAGCCGCCGCGCGGAACGCAGAACGTCAGGAGTCGCTCCCTGGGCCGCTAGGCGGCGGATCGCCAAGAGCAACGCCACAACCGTCAGGTCCACCGCAGGCGCAACCAAGGGCGCTACCCACACCGGCACGCCGAGCCGGAGAGCGAGCGCGAACACATTGCCGAACCCAAAAAGAAATGTCAGTCCGACCACGATCCCGACCATCACACTCACAGCCGACGCAACCGAATCACGCTGGTCCCCCGCCTTCACCACGCCCTCCGTCCCGCTGCGCGGCGAGCCACAGCATCTGCACCCAGCGATAGAACCCGAGACGAGCCCGCGAGGTTGGACTCAGGCCGACACCATGCGACACGACCTGACACCGCCGAGACGCCGCGGCTGTCTCGAAAAGTCTTGTCCGACCTCACTTGGCACCGTCCACCACGCCAACGTGCTGGCCCGGAACCAGCGAGGAGGTAGCGGCGACGTCATCAACCGAGAAACTGCGCTCAATCACCAACATTCCGGTCGAAGAGCGCTGGTCAGACGCGGGACCGTCTGCATGTAGCCCTGCCGGGGGCTCGAACCTGCGCCGCACGGAAGTCGTCATCGAGCATCAACACCCTGACCGCGACGACGCCGGCCGATCCCGGCGGTCGCGGAAGGTCGCAGTTCACAGCGGATGTGGTTTCGAGTGGATGCTGCACGCGCCTCGCCAGGGATTCGAACGCACATCATGGCGCCACAACCAACAGTGTTCGCTGGTGGAGGACGTGTGCGCAGTGGGCGGCTCGGTCCTCGGACACCGCTTTAGTGAGATCTCACCAGTTGCGAGAACCTTCACTCAACACTACCGAGTGAAGGTCTCTTCCTTTTCAAGGCTCGGAAACGGCGGCGCAGGTGCACGGCCGCGGACGCCGGGCGAAACGCGCGATGGCGGCGTGTGAGTTCGCATCCCCGGCGCGGTTCCAATAGGTAACTCACGGATCAAAATGCCCTGTGAACTGTGGATCTCCGCGCCGACCGTGATCGAACGGCGCCGGCGCACGGCGCGGTGACCGCCTTGAGCAACCCGAACCGCGCTCGTGGCCCTCGACGCTGCCTACCACCACGGCCGAGACTTCGCCCCTCCAATCCGACCACACCACCGCCGCCGCCTAGCCCTCAACGCGGCGTTCTTGACGGAACCCTTCAAGGCGGGGATTTCGTACCGGTGGTCAAAGAGATCGCATCTTGGCACGCAGTCAGCGCTGGGACAGCGCATCGTTCGCTAAGTCGACTGAGAACGTGGGCTTGCTCACCGGAGGAGGCAGAGGACGCCACCCCACGATCATTCGCCTGCTTGACGAGATTGCCGAACCTTCTGTCGAGCCATCGTCAACTGCGGCCCTCAGCACGACCCTGGCCCAATTCAGGCAGCACCACGTCGTCACGACCTTCACCGGAAGTGCACGCTTCGTCGCTAGGCTGACACCCGATCCGAAGCGCTGGATCACTACCTTTTGTCATCTCGACCCGGCGGGAACGACTTTTTGTTTGCCGGCTGAGTCCGTTATCAGAACCGGTGGAATAGCTCGTCCAACACGCCTGGGACCAGGCGGCGGTCCGGTCGGCGCAGCTGTCTCGTTGCACCCTTCTCATACGGACTCGAGCCGTCTCCTTGACTCAGGTCACCACGGCGTTGACCGCGGGTGCGCGCCCACTCCGGCGTGCTTCGCCACTGGACCGAGTCCTGTGCTGTTCGGATGGCTACCACGTGTACACGATCCGACCGGACACGCGATGGCGCAGGGCGAGACCGTACCGATCATCGGGAAGCGACTGCCGACCCCCCGACACACAAGGAGTCGTGTCGGAGAGCTATTCTGGACTCTCCCCCACCGCTGTGAGGCATTCCCGCACCACGGTCACCACGGTCCCCTTCGGATCCGCCACTTGCTGTAACCCGTACCGGTCCAGCAGCAGGCCACCGAGGAAGACGTCGACCATCGACGCCCCTACCTCTTCGGGGGTCTGGGTCCCCTTGGGGTCGAACCAGACCCACATCCATTGCACAGAGCCGAAAAGCTGCAAGGTGGCGACCCGGGCGTCGATTTTCCGGAAGAGTCCGGCGTCGACGCCGTGCTGTAGTTCGGTTTCGGTCAGGCGCTGCATCTCGCCGCGTAGTTTGCGGACTTCCTGCATCGCTGGATCATCCGACAGCTGCACGACCTCCCGCTGGGTCGCGACGGTGGCGTGGCGGTCGACGACGTGCAGGAGAACCGAGGCGTAGATGATCGCGGCCACGCGCTCTTGCGGTTTTTCCAGGCGCTCCCACATTCCGTGGACCGCGTGGAGTTGGCGGCGCATGTAGTTCTCTTCCACTTCGCGCAGCATCTGGGCCTTGGTGCCGAAGTGGTGGACGATGGTTCCTTTGGACATGCCGAGTTCGTCGGCGATGTCGCCCAGGTTGGTCTGGTCGTAGCCGCGTTCGGCGACGTGCCGAGCGAACGTCTCCAGGATCTCTGCTCGCCTGCCGACTGGTCGGGGCACCGCGTTCTCCCTGTGTCTCGCGTGGTCACCGTACGGACGGTCGATCCGGTCCAGTCTAGAAGACCGGCCGGTCTTCAGGGCAGGTAGATGGATTGGTAGCGCTGGTACGCGGTCAGGCCTTCCGGTCCGAGTTCGCGGCCGAGGCCGCTGGCTTTGACGCCGCCGAACGGTGCGCCGGGGTCCATGGTGAAGCCGTTGACGCCGATGGTGCCGGTGGCGACCTTGCGGGCGAGGGCGTGTCCGCGGTCGACGTCGGTCGTCCAGACGGTGCCGCCGAGGCCGTAGTCGGAGTCGTTGGCGATGTGGATGGCGTCTTCGTCGTCGGTGAAGGGGATGATCGCCAGCACCGGGCCGAAGATCTCTTCCCTGGCGATGGTGTGGTCGTTGGTGACGTCGGCGAAGATCGTCGGCTCGAGGTACCAGCCGCGGTCGAAGCCCGCGGGGCGGCGGCCTCCGGTGGTGATCCGGCCGCCTTCGGACGTGCCTGTGGCGATGTAGGCCTCGACGCTGTCGCGTTGCTTCCGGCTGGCCAGCGGGCCGATCACGGTGGCCTTGTCCAGCGGGTCGCCGATGGGCAGGGAGGAGGCCAGCGCGGTGAAGGCGTCAACCACTTCGTCGTAGCGGCTGCGCGGGGCGAGGATGCGGGTGCTGATGAAGCAGCTCTGCCCCTGGTTGAGCAGGCAGGAGCTGAACATGCCCTTCATGCTCACCGTGAGGTCGGCGTCGTCGAGGATGATGCCGGCGGATTTGCCGCCCAGTTCGAGGGTCACCGGCCGCAGCAGCTTGCCACAGGTTTCCGCGATCGACCTGCCCGCTTCGGTGGAGCCGGTGAAGGCGATCTTGTCCACGCCGGGGTGGCGTACCAGGTGGGCGCCCGCTCCGCGGCCTGAGCCGGGCACGATGTTGAGCACGCCGGGCGGGAGGCCTGCGGCGATCGCGGCGTCGGCGATCAGCAGGGCGTCGAGCACCGTCTCCGAGGAGGGTTTGAGCACCACGGTGCACCCCGCGGCGAGCGCGGGGGCGAGTTTGAAGAAGGTCAGGGACTGGGGGAAGTTCCAGGGCACGATCGCCCCGACCACTCCGATCGGTTCCCTGCGGACGGCGGTCGTGCCGCTGACCAGTGATGGCCGGAGCTCTTCCGGTGGCTGCTCGCGGATCAGGCCCGCGTAGTACCGCAGCAGATTGGCCGGGACGAGCCCTTCGGTCTGCCGTCCGATGCGGATGGGCATGCCGTTCTGGCTGCTCACGTGCCGCACGATCTCGCCGCTGCGGGCCGACAGTTCGGCGGCGAACCGGTCAAGGACGTCGGCTCGTGCCGATGCTTCCCAGGAAGACCAGCCGTGAGGGTCGTCGAAGGCGCGGCGGGCCGCGGCGACGGCGGCGTCGATGTCGGCTTCCACTCCGGCGGCGACGTGACCGAGCAGTTCCTCGGTGCTCGCGGAATGGACCGCGATCCGTTCGGAGGTGGACGGCCGCGTCCAGCCGCCGTCGATGAAGAGGGCCTCGGCTTGGACTGTCATGACAGCTCCTTGGTCGGGGTGGGCAGCAGGACGGGTTTCACGACGGAGCCGGCGTGCATCGCGGCCTCCGCGTCGTTGATCTCGTCCAGGGGGAAGGTGGTGATGAGCTTGTCGAACGGGAACCGGCCCTGTCGCCACAGCGCGATGAGTCGCGGGATCAGCAGCTTGGGTACGGCGTCGCCTTCGAGGATTCCCTTGACGGTGCGGCCGAGCGCGAACTGGTCGGGCCTGATCGCGAGCGCCCCGCGCTGCACTCCGAGCAGCCCGCACACTCCGCGCAGGCGGAGCACGTCGATCGCGGTGGTGATCACCTCGGGGACACCGGTGGTGTCCAGGGTGTACTCGAGACCGCCGCCGGTGAGCTTCCGCAGGTGCTGGGTCAGGTCCGGGGTCGTGGCGTCGACGACGTGGGTGGCGCCCAGTTCTTCGGCGAGCCGCAACCGTTCCGGGTTGAGATCGACCGCGACGATGGTCGTCGCCCCGGCGACGCGAGCGGCCATGATCGCGGAGAGCCCGACGGTTCCGGCGCCGAACACGGCCAGGCCGGTTCCGGGGCTGAGGTCGAGGGAGTTGAAGACCGACCCGGCGCCGGTCAGGACACCGCAGGCCAACGGGCCGAGCAGGTCCAGCGGCAGCGCCGGGTCGACCTTGATGGTGTTGCGTGCCGCGACGACGGCGTGTGTGGCGAAGGAGGACTGGCCGAACCACCGGCCCTTGATGGAGTTGCCCTCCGCGTCGCGGGCACCCGTCGAGCGGTCGGCACGCTTGCCTGACATGTTTCGGGGCCAGAACGACTCGCAGTACGCCGGCTGGGCGGCCAGGCAGTTCGCACAGTCGCCGCAGGAGTCGAAGGAGAGCACGACGTGGTCGCCGACCCGCGGGTCGGCGACGCCGTCACCGACGGCCTCCACCACCCCGGCGGCCTCGTGGCCGGCGATCACCGGCGGCTTCACGACCGGCGTGCGGGGCAGCAGGTCGGTATGGCAGAGCCCGACTCCGGCGATCCGCACGACGACCTCGCCGCGTCCGGGGGCGTCCAGGACGACGTTCTCGAGAGAAAACGGCCCGTCCGGTGCGCGGAGCACGGCGGCGGTCGCTCGCACAGTGCCGGTGGTGATGGTCATGGATACTGTTTACAGACCGTACGTGCGGTCAGTCAAGTTTTCCGCTACGGTCGGGCATAGCCGGGCAGTTCGGGTTCGGCGGGCAGCTTCGGCTGGGTCAGGCCCAGGATCCCGCCGAGAGCGCTGCCGACCGTGGGGATCGCGTTGGCGAAACCGAGCAGGTCCACGTTGGACAGGAACGGTTTCCAGCATTGGGCCCTGATACGGCTCGCGACAGCGGGACCGTCGTGGGTGAGGGCATCGACGGCGACCTGCCAGGCGACGTTGTCGGCCAGCATCGTGACGTGATCGGCGAGGCGGCCGGGGCAGAAGTCCTGAACGGTGAAGTTCGCCGCGCCGTCGAGCCGGCCCGCTTGCGGCGCCGGGGTGACGATCTCGTCGAATACGGTCTGGACCGTGGTGTACGACGGCCCGACAGGAAGAGGATCACGGGTCATCCTGGTCAGCAGGTTCGAACCGATCCGGGCCTGCCAGGAGATCGCCGTGCAGGGGCCGGCGCAGACGAGGTTGCCGATGGCGGTGCCGTGGAAGTCACCGGACAGTGCGACCACGTCGTCGACCTTGTCCGGCAGGTCGGGCCAGAACCGCAGGGACCACAGGATGTGCGTGCCCCCCTGGCTGTGACCGAGGACGGAAACCTTACGGCCGCTCAGGCCGTGGACGCGGCGGATGGCATGGACGAGGTACTCGTTGGCGATGGGAACGCTGATCAGCGCCCGTTCCGGCAACGCCACCGTGCAGACCGGCACACCGAGCGCGGGCAGGGCGCGTTCGTAGTTCCAGCTCCAGTATTCCTGCGGTGTCGCGCCGGTGCCGTGCACCAGCAGCACCGGGTTGACCCTGGCGTCCTTGATGTCGGCGGTGCACGTGACGGCCGCGTCCATCGCGGCCTCCGGCGCCGACAGCGGCGGGCCGGGGTCTTCGGCCGCCATTGCGGGCACGCCCGCGAAAGCCATGAGCAGGACGGCGAATATCGCCGGAATGGTACGAGCAACCATGGTGTCTCACCCATCTCGCGCTTCGTTGCGCGGTGAGGTCGGAGCACGTCGCAGCCCTCTGAACACCTCGGACGATGTATTGACTGTACGTGCGGTCGGGCTCATAGTTGCTCAAAGTCAACGTCGACACAAGGCGGCCGTCGCGCCGATCTAGGAGAGCCATGACCGAGCCCCTGACCTTCCCCGAGGCGCTCCAGCGCACCGTCTCGGTCAAGCCGGACGCCATCTCGCTGCACACTGTGGACGACAGCCCGGACCTCACCTGGCGCGCCTACGGCGAGGCGGTACGCCGCATCGCGGGCGGGCTCGCCGCGTTGGGTGTCCACCGTGGACAGACCGTCGCGACGATGTTGACCAATCGCCCCGAATTCCATCTGAGTGAGACCGCCGCCTCTCATCTCGGCGCGACGACGTTCTCGATCTACAACACCAGCTCTCCGGAGCAGATCGGTTACCTGCTCGGCCACGCCGGCACGAGGGTGGTCATCTGCGAGCGGCAGTTCGCCGACCGGATCCGTGCGGCAGGCGGCCCGGTCGAACATCTCCTGATCGTCGAGGACGGTGACCTCGACCGCCTGGAGCCCTCCCCCGGCTTCGACTTCGAGGCTTCCTGGCGTTCGGTCCAGCCGGACGACGTGCTGTGCCTGATCTACACCTCGGGGACGACCGGGCCTCCGAAGGGTGTCGAGCACACCCACCGCGGCGTGCTCGCGCTGGCGAAGAGTTTCAGCTCGCCTTTCCCGCTGGGCGACGACGACATGGGGATCTCGTATCTGCCCGCCGCCCACGTCGCGGACCGGTTTCTCAACCATTACTTCGCCATGCGCTACGGGGTCGCTGTCACCCCTGTCGCCGATCTGCGGCAACTGCCTGCCGCGTTGGCCGCCGCGCGGCCGACGACGTTCGCGGGGGTGCCGCGGATCTGGGAGAAGATCAAGCTGGGGCTGGAGATGCGGCTGCAAGCCGATCCCGGACTCGCCGCGGGTTTCCAGGCCGGTGAACCACGGGTCCTGGCCGCCGTGCGCGCCCAACTCGGCCTGGACAAGCTTCGCTGGGCCCTGTCCGGCGCCGCCGCGATCCCACCCGACGTCTACGCCTTCCTCGAACGTCTCGGACTTCCCGTCAGCGAGGCATGGGGCATGTCGGAGTGCGGCCTCGGCATCGGCGCGCCGCCCGCCCAGGCTCGAGCGGGAACGGTCGGCACACCCCTGCCCGGCCTCGAGACCCGCCTGACCGAGGACGGCGAACTACTGGCGCGTGGCCCCTTTCTGATGAAGGGCTACCGCGACGACCCGGCCAGGACCGCCGAGGCGATCGACCCGGAAGGCTGGTTGCACACCGGCGACATCGTGTCCGTCGCCGACGACGGCCACATCACGATCATCGATCGCAAGAAGGAACTGATCATCAACGCGGGCGGCAAGAACATGTCCCCCACCAACATCGAGAACGCCATCGGCTCCGGCTCCCCGCTGATCGGCCCGATGATGGTGATCGGCGACAACAAGCCCTACAACGTCGCACTGATCACCCTGGACCCCGACGTCGCCGCCGCCTTCGGCGAGAAACTCGGCCTCGAGCCCGACCCCGCCGTCCTGGTCAAGGACGAGCGCATCCGGCACGCCGTCCAGGACGCGGTCGACACCGGGAACGCGAAGCTCTCGCGAGCGGAGCAGATCAAGCAATTCGCCCTCCTCCCGGCGTTCTGGGAACCCGGTGGCGACGAGATCACCCCGACGATGAAGGTCCGGCGCAAACCCATCACGCAGAAGTACGCGTCCGAGATCGCCGAGCTGTACGCCCGGCGCGCGGACGGCTGAGTCACCGCGAAACGACGGCGGCACACTCTTGCCTTTTTAACTGACCGTCCGTACGGTCATCTAGAGAACCGAGGCTGCGGAGGAGACATGGCAGACCCCTTGCCCACCGGCGAACCCCCGGCGACCCTGCGCCGGATAGGGCACGTCGCGCTCATCACCTTGAACCGGCCCCACGTGATGAACGCCGTCAACGCCGCGATGTCGGTCGCGGTCGAGGCCGCGGTCGACGAGTTCGCCGCCGATCCCGAGCTGCGTGTCGGCGTGCTGACCGGCGCGGGCCGCGCCTTCAGCGCCGGAGCGGACCTCAAGGAGGTCGCGGCCGGGCGTCCGCTCGTCACCCGGGAGCAGCGCGAACGCGGCTTCGGCGGGTTCCTCAAGCGCCGGCTGGACAAGCCGGTGATCGCCGCGGTCAACGGTTACGCGTTCGGCGGCGGCACGGAGCTCATGCTCGCCTGCGACCTGGCGGTGATGAGCGAAACCGCCGAGCTCGGGCTGCCCGAGGTCACCCGCGGCATCATCGCCGCGGGCGGTGGCCTGTTGCGCCTGGCCCGGCGCGTCCCGCTGGCGATCGCCCTGGAGGCCACCCTCACCGGCGCGCCGATCACGGCCGAGTCCGCGTTGCACTGGGGGCTGGTCAACCGGGTCGTTCCTCAGGAGAAGGTGCTCGACGAGGCGCTGGCGCTGGCGAACGTGATCGCGGCGAACGCTCCACTGGCGGTGCAGGCCAGCAAACGTGTCATCCACCAGATGCTCGCGCTCGGTTCGGACTGGGAACCCGCAGCTTGGGAGCTGTCCGACGCCGAGGCGGTCATGATCATGAAGACCGCCGACGCCAGGGAAGGGCCACGCGCGTTCGCGGAGAAACGCAAGCCCAGCTGGGAAAGCCGGTGACGCGCATGGGTGGGGCGGCGATCGCCGGACTCGGGCTCACCGACGTCGGCAAGATCTATGACCGCAGCGCGACGGATCTGGCCGCCGAGGCCGTACGCCTGGCCGCCGCCGACGCCGGGCTGGCGATGTCCGAAGTGGACGGACTGCTCGTCACGCCCGGGGTGCGAGGAGCGCCGCGGTTGTCGCTGCAGAAAGTCCTCGGGTTGACCGACCTGCGTCTGCTCGCCGAGATCAGCGCGCTGGGGGCCGGCCCGGCGGTGATGATCGCCCACGCCGCGGCGGCGATCGAGCGTGGCGAGGCGACCGCGGTCGCCTGCGTGTTCGCCGATACGCCGCTCAAACCGCAGGGTTCCGGACGGGACGGGTTCGGCGGGTCCGGCCGTTCCCTGCCGAAGGGTTTCGCCGGGTATCACGCCGGGATCGGGGCGGTGACCCCCAACCTGTTCTACGCCTTGGCCGCGCGCAGGCACTTCGAGACCTATGGCACAACCAGCGAACAGCTCGGCGCGATCGCCGTGGCCCAGCGCGCGTGGGCGGCGGACAACCCCGACGCACAGCACCGCGCGCCGCTGACGCTGGCCGAACACCAGGAGTCGCCGGTCATCGCGGATCCGCTGCGGCTGCTGGACTGCTGCCTGGTGTCCAACGGCGCCGCCGCGGTCATCGTCACCAGCGCCGGCCGCGCCCGCGACCTCGTCCAGCCCCCGGTCGGCGTCCTCGGCTGGGGTCAGGCACATCCAGGACGGGTGATGCACCGCGACTCACGCTTCGGCCTGCGTACGGGCGCCGCCGAGTCCGGGCCGCGGGCGCTGCGCATGGCCGGGGTCACCGTCGACGACGTCGACCTCCTGCAGCTGTACGACTGCTACACCTACACCGTCCTGGTCACGCTCGAGGACTACGGCTTCTGCCCGAAAGGCGAGGGCGGGAAGTTCGTCGCCGACGGACGGCTCGCCCCCGGCGGTTCCCTGCCGTGCAACACCGGCGGCGGCCAGCTGTCGGCCTACTACCTGACCGGGTTCACCCCCATCGTCGAAGCCGTGATCCAGGGCCGCGGACAGGCCGGCGCACGCCAAGCCGCCCGGCGGGACGTGATCATGGTCAGCGGCAACGGCGGCATCCTCGAACACCACGCGACCCTGATCCTGAGCGGAGCGGGCCGATGACCGAACACGCCTGGCCTCCCATCACCCGCGACGCGAAGAGCGGCCCGTTCTTCGACGCCGCGGCACGGGACGAACTGCTGATCAAACACTGCGACCGCTGCACGCGGGCATCGGCACCGGACGCCGCCGTGTGCCCGGGCTGTGGCGGGACCGAACTGAGCTGGGTTCGCGCGGCGGGAACGGCGACGTTGGTGTCCTGGACCGTCGTGCACCGCGCGTCCAACCGGGCCTACACCGACCTCGTCCCCTACACCGTCGGGATCGTCGAACTCACCGAAGGCCCCTGGCTCCACGCACGGGTGGACACCGCCACACCGTCGGCAGGGATGCCCCTGCACGCCGAGTTCGTGCACGCCGACGGCAGTGAAAGCCATCCGATCTTCACCGCGGGAGCGTGATTCCGATGCCCGAACTGGACTTGGCGTCCCTGCACGAAGCCATCGCCGCCGAACTCGGCGACGAACCCTGTGTGATCGCCGGGCGAGTGGTGTCCTGGCGCGAGATGACCGACCGCACCCGCAGACTCGCCGCGGTCCTGCGCGACCACGGCCTCGGCCGCCGCGCCGACCACGTCGAGCCATGGGAGACCGGGCAGGACCACCTCGGAGTGTTGCTGCACAACGGATCCGAGTACCTCGAAGGGCTGCTCGGCGCGCACAAGGCGTCCGTGGCGCCCTTCAACATCAACTACCGCTACACCCACGAGGAACTGGCGCATCTGCTGCGCGACGCGCACCCGAGCACACTGCTGTACGGGGCCCGCTTCGCCCCCGCGCTCGCGGAGGTACTTCCCCGGCTCGACCACTCGCCGCTTCTGCTGCAAGTCGACGACGGAACACCCGGGCCGCTGCTGCGGGGCGCGCTCGACTACGAGACCGCGCTCGCCGGGGCCGACCCGGCCGACGGAGCGCCGAAAGCGAGCCCTGCCGACGCTCACCTGCTCTACACCGGCGGCACCACCGGGATGCCCAAAGGTGTCATCTGGCGGGTCGGCGACCTGGTCGCCGGGCCGCTGGGCGTGCGCGACCGCGACGGCTCCGCCATCACCGACGTCGAACACGCCGTCCGCCGCGCTCTCGCGATCCGCGGCCGCGTCCTGCCCGCTCCCCCGCTGATGCACGGCGCCGGCGCCGGTATCGCGCTCGGCGGATGGCTCGGCGGCGCCACCGTGGTGATCCAGCCCCATCCCGAGCGCTTCGACGCGGCCACGCTGCTCGAGACCTGCGAGCACCGGCGAGTCACGTCGTTGGCCATCGTCGGGGACGCTTTCGGCGCTCCGCTGGTGGCCGAGCTCGAACAGCGACCACGGCCGTTGCCGGACCTGCGGCTGCTCGTCAACAGCGGAGCGGCCCTGCGCGACGAACTCAAGACCAGGCTGAAGGAACTGCTGCCACAGCTACGGATCACGGACATGCTCGGCTCCTCCGAAACGGGACTGCACGCCAAACGCGGCTCCGGCAACCGGTTCGCGGGCAAGGGCAACGCCGTCGTGCTCGCCGACGACCGCACCCGCGTCCTCGCCCCCGGCGATGACGAGATCGGCTGGCTGGCTCAGGGCGGCCACATTCCCCGCGGCTACCTCGGCGACCAAAGCAAGACCGCCGCCACCTTCGTCACCGTGGACGGGACGCGGTACTCGGTGCCGGGTGACCGAGCGCGACTGCTCGCCGACGGCGGCATCGAGTTCTTCGGCCGCGAGGCCACCACCATCAACACCGGTGGCGAGAAGGTCTTCGCCGAGGAAGTCGAACAGGTGCTCCGGGCCTTGCCGGGCGTCGCGGACGCCCTGGTCGTGGGACGCGCCAGCGAGCGCTGGGGTCAGGAAGTCGTCGCGCTCTACCACTCCGCCACCGAAGTTCCACCGACCGCGGACGAGCTTGCCGCGGGCTGCCGGGAACGGCTCGCGGGCTACAAGGTCCCGAAGGACTTCATCCGGACCGACAAGGTCCACCGGCACGACAACGGCAAGGCCGACTACGCGTGGGCCCGCGACGCCGCAGAGACGAGAAAGGACGGCCATGGATCCGTGGACCACTCCTGAGCGCATCAGCTTGCGCAAGATGGTCGCCGACTTCACCGAAAGGGAGATCGTCCCCCACCTCCCGCAATGGGAAGAGGACGGCGAAGTCCCGCGCCGGCTGCACGAACAGGCCGCCGAACTCGGCCTCCTGGAACTCGGCTTCCCCGAAGCCGCCGGCGGGGCGGGCGAATTCCTCGACGTCCTGGTCGTCACCGAGGAGATCCTCCTGCGCGGCGGCAGTTCCGGGCTGCTCGGCGCCTTGATGACGCACAACATCGGTGCCCCGCACATCGCCGCCGCCGGCGACCCGGACCAGATCGACCGGTTCGTCCGCCCGGCGCTGGCGGGCCGGAAGATCTGCGGGCTCGGCGTCACCGAACCCGGGATGGGCTCCGACGTCGCGGCACTGTCGACCCGGGCGGTGCGCGACGGCGATCACTACATCGTCAACGGCGCCAAGACCTACATCACCTCCGGTACCCGCGCCGACTTCATCACCACCGCCGTCCGCACCGGAGACGCCGGGCACCGCGGTGTGTCGCTGCTGATCGTCGAGACGTCCACGCCCGGGTTCACCGTGACCCGCAAACTCGACAAGATGGGCTGCCGCTGCTCCGACACCGCCGAACTGAGCTACGTCGACGTGCGTGTGCCGGTCGCCAACCTCGTCGGCGGGGAAGGCACCGGGTTCCGGCAGATCATGCAGCGCTTCGACAGTGAACGCCTGATCATGGCGGTGCAGGCCTGCGCCACCGCGGCCCGCTGCCTCGAACTGTCCCTCGACTGGGCCAGGCAGCGCGTCACCTTCGGGCTGCCGCTCGCGCAGCGGCAGGTGATCCGTCACAAACTCGCCGAAATGGCCCGCCAGACCACCGCGGCACGCACTTTCGTCCACGACGTCGCACGCCGGTACAACGACGGCGAACAGGTGAGCGTCGCCATCGCGATGGCGAAGAACACCGCCGTGTACGCGTGTGATCACGTCGTCAACGAAGCGCTGCAGATCTTCGGTGGCATGGGCTACATGCGGGAGTCCGAAGTGGAGCGTCACTACCGGGACGCCCGCCTGCTCGGCATCGGCGGCGGCGCGAACGAGGTCATGAACGAGATCATCGCCAAGAACCTGAATCTCGACACCGTGGGGAGCGCGCGATGAAGATCGTGCTGGACAGGGGCCGCTGCACCGGCCTGGGAATCTGCGAATCGCTGGCACCGGACCATTTCGAGATCGACGACAACGGTGATCTCGTCCTGCTCGACGAGGTCGTCGAAGGGGACGCGCTCGCGGAGGTCGAGGCGGCGGTGTCGGGTTGTCCCACCGAGGCGTTGCGGCTGGAGCCCTGAAGTGGGCGGCCTTGTCGTCGTCGGCGCGTCACTGGCCGGGCTGCGCGCGGTCGAGGCCGCCCGCAAGACCGGCTTCAACGGACCGATCACCCTCATCGGCGCCGAGGAGCACCTGCCCTACGACCGGCCCCCGCTGTCGAAAGCCTTCCTGGCAAAGGAAGAAACCGCGCCGCCGATGTTCCGCGACGAGCAGGTGCTGCGCGACGAGCTCGGCGTGCGGCTGGTCCTCGGCCGGTCGGCGTCCGGTGTGGACACTCAGGACAAGACGGTCGGCGTCGGTGACGAGGAGTACGGGTACGACGCGCTGGTGATCGCGACGGGTGCCCGCGCCCGCACCGTCCCCGGCTGGGACGCGCTGCGCGGCGTGTACACCCTGCGCACCCTCGACGACGCGATCGCCGTACGCGCGGCCCTCACTCCCGGCACGAACCTGGTCGTGGTCGGGGCCGGCTTCATCGGCTCCGAGGTCGCCTCCAGCGCGCGGGATCGCGGGCTCACGGTGACCATCGTGGAAGCCCAGCCCACTCCCCTGGTCCGGGCCGTCGGCGCGCAGATGGGTGCGGCATGCTCGTCACTGCACGCCCGCAACGGCACCGAGCTGCGTTGCGGCGTTGGTGTGGCAGCGATCGAAGGCGACGGCGCGGTGGAGCGGGTCCGGCTCTCCGACGGCACAGTGCTCGAGGCGGACATGGTCGTCGTCGGAGTGGGCGCGTCCCCAGCCACCCAGTGGCTGACCGGTTCCGGCCTGACGCTGGACGACGGCGTGGTCTGCGACGAGACACTCCACACCGGAGCTCCCGGCGTCTACGCCGCGGGCGACGTGGCCCGCTGGCACAACCCGGCGTTCTCCCGGCACATGCGGCTGGAGCACTGGACCAGTGCGGCCGAACAGGGCGCCCTGGCGGCGCGCAACGCACTCGACCCCGCCAACGCCCGGCCGTACGCGACCGTGCCGTACTTCTGGTCGGACTGGTACGGCAGCCGCTTCCAGTTCGTCGGCATCCCCGCGACCGACGAAATCCGTGTCGTCGACGGCGGCACCGACGGCACCGGGTTCACCGCGCTCTACCGCGAAGGCGACCGGCTCGCCGGGGCACTCACCCTGAACCGGCCGCGGGACATCATGAAATACCGCCGGCTCATCACCGGAGAAGCCTCCTGGGACGACGGCCTCGCCTTCGCGAAGACCCGCACCACTTGACTGACCGTCCGTACGGTCATACTCTCATCCTGCACGGCCACACGACTTGAGGAGGCGGCGTGATACTTCCCGACCTGGGCAATCCTGACACGTATCAGGACGGCTTCCCGCACGCCTTGTTCGCCCGGTTGCGCCGTGAGAGCCCGGTCGTGTGGTGCCCGGAACCGGCCGTCGACGGCTTCGACGGCGGGCCCGGCCTCTGGGCCGTCACCCGCCACGCCGACGTTGTGGCGGCCGGTAAACGCACCGATGTGTTCAGCTCCCACGAGGGTGGCACGTTCATCCGCGACAGCAGCCCTCGGGAGCTGCGCGACATGCGCCGCGCGATGCTCAACACCGACCCGCCGGAGCATTCGAAACTGCGCCGGATCGTCAGCAAGGCGTTCACCCCGCGCGTCGTGGCGGGGATGCAGGAGTCGATCACCCGCCACGCCCGCGACGTGGTGGACAAACTCGGTGACGGCGGCGAACTCGATTTCGTCGAAAACGTCTCGGCCGAGATGCCGCTGCTCGTGCTCGCGGACATCCTCGGTGTCCCGCCCGGCGACCGCCATCTGCTCTACGACTGGACCAACCGCATGGTCGGCTTCGGCGACCCGCAGGTCGGCGATCCCAGGTCGTATGTCTCGGCGTTCATCGAACTGTTCGCCTACGCCGCGGAGCTGACCAAGCGGAAGCGGTCGCACCCGACCGACGATGTCTGGAGCCTGGCGGTCAACGCCGAGGTCGATGGCGAGCGGCTGTCCGACGACGACCTCGACCGGTTCTTCCAGCTGCTGGTCATCGCCGGCAACGAGACGACCAGGAACCTGTTCAACGGCACCATCCTGACGCTGTCACAACATCCCGACCAATGGCGGCGGCTGCGGGCCGACCCCGGTCTGCTGCCGACCGCGATCGAGGAGATCCTGCGCTACTTCCCGCCGGTCACCCAGTTCCGGCGCACCGCGGTGCAGGACATCGAACTAGGCGGACAGCAGATCCGGGCGGGTGACAAGGTGGTGCTCTGCTACGCCTCGGCGAACCGGGACGAGGACGTCTTCACCGACCCCGACCGGTTCGACATCACCCGTACCGAGAACCCGCACGTGTCCTTCGGCGCCGGCCCGCACTTCTGCCTCGGCAACGCCGTGGCACGCCTCGAGGCGCGGGCGCTGCTGCCGATCCTGTTCGACCGGTTCCCTGCCATCGAGGTGATCGGCGAACCGGTGCGCGCGCGATCCAACTTCATCAACGGGATCAGCGAGCTTCCCGTCCGCTTGTCCACCGCAGTCGGCGCTCTCGCCTGAAGACCACAAAGGACATCCACAATGGACATCACAGGAACCGTCGCGATCGTCACCGGCGGCGCCTCCGGGCTGGGCCTGGCCACCGCACGCCGCATCGTGCAGGCGGGCGGGAACGTCGTCCTGCTCGACCTGTCCTCGTCTTCCGGTGAGCAGGCCGCGCAGGAACTGGGCGCCGCCGCACGGTTCGCACCCGCCGACGTGACCGACGAGGCCGCGGTCGCCGCCGCGCTGGACGTGGCCGAGCAGCTCGGCCCGCTGCGCGTGGCCGTCAACTGCGCGGGAATCGGCAACGCCTACAAGACCGTCGGCAAGGACGGCCCGTTCCCGCTGGCTCAGTTCCGCAAGGTCATCGAGGTCAACCTGATCGGCACGTTCAATCACCCGGCTCGCCGCCGAACGCATCCTCGCCCACGACGCGGTGGGCGAGGAACGTGGCGTGATCGTGTGCACCGCGTCGGTCGCCGCGTTCGACGGCCAGGTCGGCCAGGCCGCGTACTCCGCGTCCAAGGGCGGGATCGCGAGTATGACCCTGCCCATCGCCCGCGACCTCGCCGCCAAACAGGTCCGGATCATGACCGTCGCACCCGGGCTGTTCGACACTCCCCTGCTGGCCGGCCTGCCCGACGAGGCGAAAGCTTCACTGGGCGCACAGGTGCCGCATCCCGCGCGGCTCGGCGATCCCGACGAGTACGCCGCGCTTGTCGAGCACATCATCGCCAACCCCATGCTCAACGGCGAAACGATCCGGCTCGACGGAGCCATCCGCATGGCCCCGCGCTAGCGCCGTGTCCGCCCACCCGTCACGCCACCACACACCCGCTACGACACCCCCTGAGGTACATCCATGAGCCGCGAACCCGTGCGCCTCGACTGCGGGGACAGTGTCGCCCGCATCGGACTCGCTGTCCCCGAACGGAAGAACGCGATCGACCTGGAGCTCGCCACGGCGCTGGCGGAAGCTGTCCGCACCGTGGCCGCCATGCCCGATCTCGGCGCCACCGTGCTCTACGCCGAAGGTGACTCATTCTGCGTCGGCGGCGATCTCCGCACCTTCGCGGACACCACGACCCCGGGAGCCCTCGTCGGAAAAGTCGCCCACGCCGCCCACGCCGCCATTCGCGGCCTTCGTACGCTGAAGATGCCGGTCATCAGCGCCGTCCAAGGAGCGTGTGCAGGCGGCGGTCTCGGCATCGCGCTCGCCGCGGACATCGTCATCGCCGGAAGCGACGCCCGCTTCCGCACCGCCTACACCGCGGCAGGGCTCTCACCCGACGGCGGCGTCTCCTGGATCCTGACCAGAACCCTCGGACCCGCCCGAGCCGCCGACCTCATCCTCACCAACCGCCAACTCGACGCCGGCACGGCCGAGCGCTACGGCCTGGTCAGCCGCGTGACCGACAACCCCCTCGATGACGCCTGCAAGTTGGCCCACTCGCTGGCCCGTGGGCCACGGCAGGCGCTGGCCGCGTCCGCCCGCCTCGTCCGCGAAGCTCCGACTACGACACTGGAGCCGCATCTCGACAACGAAGCCCGTCAGATCGCCGCACTGGCCGATACCGCGGAAGGATCGGAAGGGATCACCGCGTTCCTCGAACACCGGCCGGCCGATTTCGGCAAAGCCAGAACGAGAACCCAAAGCAAGGCATCGAATGCCTGAGGCCGATCGACCGCCTCATGGCCCTGGCTGAGACGCCTCGCAACCCTCTTACGGAGGGCAGTTCCTCCAGCCTCCGCAAGAAGGGACCTGTCTGCTGCTTCCATCAACCCGCCCGCTCGTGGCCGAGCGAGTCGAGGTCGTCGTGGGCAGCCTGACTCCGATGTCCCGGGCCGATCGGTCGAGGTCAGTCTCTGGAAGGCGTCACACGCCGTGAAGGGTTTTAGCACGACCGCGTGCACGTCTCCCTGTGGAAGGGATTGCCGAGATGACCTTATGACGCGTTTCTCCGCAAGGTCCTCACCGATCCTCGTCGAGCGTTACGCCTGCTTCCATTCACGAAATCGTTGAAGCGGTCGACGGTCCAGATGGCGCGAAGCCCCAACGGACTCATCATCAGCGGGCGCGGGAACTTGGGCTTCTTTTGCCACAATCCCGCCAGGTCTTCGTGTCGCTCGCCGTCGACGATCAGGTCGGCGATGAGGGAGCCGACATAAGGGGCCTGAGCCAGACCGTGGCCGTTGCAGGCGATCGAGTAATAAACGCCGTCGTCGATCTGCCCGGCGACGGGCAGCCAGGACGACGTGATCGCGATCCATCCTCCCCACGCGCGATCGATCGCGACGTCGGAGAGCGCCGGGAACCGGGTCGCGAAGGCTTCGGCGAGTTCTTCGACGAGGGCCGGGTCCGGTTCCTTCGGCGGGAGTGGATATGTCCTGCCGCGTTCGAGCCGCCGGACGCCGAAGACGATGGTGTTCCGCGGTGTCAGGTGGTAGTTCTCCATGATGTTGTGCTGGGTGACGAGTCCGGAGCGGCTGCTCCACCCCAGCGCCGCCAACCGGGCGGGGTCGATGGGCTCGGTCTCCACCTCGATGACCCAGATGGGCACGGAAAGCCGCGGCGGCGTGATGTCCCACTCCCCCGCGTACGCGTTCGTCGCCAGCACCACCTTGTTCGCCCGCACTTCACCCCGAGGGGTGGCGATGACCATCTGGCCGCGGTCGCGCGTGACGTCGGTGACCTTCGTCTGCTCGAAGACTCGCGCGGAGGTGCGGAGCAGGACACGTCGCAGCCCCAAGGTGAATCGGCCGGGATTCATGATCCCGCCGACCTTTTCGCGCATACCGCCGAGAAATCCCTGGGGGATTCCGAGCTCGTCGCTCGTGCCCAGTTCCACGTCGGCGCCGACGCGCCGAAGGATCTTGGTCACCCGGCGCACGCGGCCCAGCTGGCCACGGGACGTCGCCGCGAAGACATTGCCTGTCCGTTCGTAGTCGCAGTCGATGTCGTGCTTCTCGATCAGGCCCTCGACGTGGTGCGCGGCACGCTCGGCAAGGCGGATCATGCCGGGCATTTTCTTGCGATAGAGGAGATTCAGCAGCTGAAGATCTCCGCCCGGAGCACCCGCCAGCTGCCCGGCGTTGCGGGAACTGGCGCCGTGCCCGCAGAATTCGGCCTCCAGCAGCACCACATCCTGCCCGCGTTCGGCCAGCCGCAGCGCCGTCGACATGCCGCCGAGGCCGCCGCCGACGACCGCGACGTCGCAGGCGAGGTCCTCGGCCAGGGAAGGCAGGACATCCTCAGGCGGATCGACCCAACCGCTGAAGGCGGTGTACTCGACGTTGTCGGTCTTCATCGCTCAGGCCCTCGCCACGCTCTGCTCGCGCGACGACGGCTCGACACCCGCCGCCACGTTGTGGTCGTGCAGGGCCCGATAGGCGAAGAAGCACACGAACATCTGGAATCCCCAGGTCGCCAGCGCCGCGGTGTAGAACAGCGTTCGGTGCGCGTCGTCGCCCGGGATCGGGAAGAAGTCATACGTGATCGCGATGACGGATCCCGCAAGGGTGACCAGCGCCGTGCCGAGAGCCTGCTTTTTGGCGCCGATGCACCAAAGCCGCCAAACAAAGTAGGCGAGGAAGATCGTCGTGAGCACGTTGACCACGACGTAGAACGTCGCCGGGCCGAGGTGCAGCTTGTCGGCGCGGAACTGCTGGAGGTACAGCCCGGCGACGGCGGCGAGCGCGAACACGCCGACGTCGACCGCGACAGAGGGCTTGTAGCGGTGCGTCACGCGCATCAGGCCCATGACGAGGATGAGGGTGATGCCGACGGAGCGCGAGAAGGCGTCGAAGAAGTACGCGATGCTGTACAGAAAGCTGTCCTCGTCTCCGCCCAGGAGCGCCCAGAGGAGGAAGTTCGAGCCCGACGTGGCGACGATCATCCACTCCAGGCCGAGCAGGTAGTTGCCGTAGCGCCGGATGAATTTCCAGCCGAAGAAGAAGCCGGCGAAGATCATCCAGAGATCGGCCAGCATGAAGAGCAGGTCCTTCATGTCCTTGATTCCTTCGAGTCGTGCCTTCGCCTCTGAGCTGAAGGCGGTTTTCGGGCCGGCGGCCGAAGCCCTGGGGACGCTGCGCGGATTTGTGATCCGGCCCATAGGGTACGCCGGACTTAGCCATACGATCAAGTCGCTTGACTAAGAACTTTCACTGCTAGGCTGGCGTTGACTTAATCAAGCGTCCAACTACGTGCACCGGAGGACTTCGTGCCACGGATCTCCGCCGCCCAACGGCGCAGCGACTTCATCAAGGCCGCGGTGGAGGTCATCGCGACCCACGGCATCGAAGGCGCGACGACCAGGCGGATCGCCGAGGAGGCCCAGGCGAACCTCGCGATGCTGCACTACTGCTACGACTCCAAAGAGGATCTCTTCGCCGATGTCTACGAGTTCGTGGCAGGCAGGTACCGCGACGCGCTCGAAGACAACGACTCCCCCAGCGACGTGCGGGAGACTGCTCGACGGCTCCTGCGCGGAGTCATGGAGTGCTATCTCGAGTCGGCCAGCTTCACCGCTGCGACGATGGAACTCATCAGTTGGGCACGGCGCCAGCACGGAGGCCGCGGTGTCGCGGTGTACGACAAGGCCCTCGAGACCGCACGCGCCAGGCTTCGCGACGCCGCCTCGGACCACCCGGTAGAACCGGAAGTCATCGACGAGATCGCTTTCGTCATCGCCGCCTTGGCCGACGGTTTCGCCGTGAATTGGTTGACCTACGGGGATCGGACCGCCGCGCTGGGGCAGATGGAGCTCACCACGTCGGTTCTCGACAGCTGGCTCGCGGCCCGGCTCGGCTCCACGCCCATGGCGCCCTCACAACGGTAGGTCGGGCGAATCGACACCGACGACCCTGTCGCCGCAGAAGACACGCACCGACTCCGCCGGACCGTGGCCGCCCATGCCTGCCGGGCCCCAGAAACTCTGAGCCGAGTCGTCACCGAGGTCGGCGATCTTGGCGCCGTTGACGCGCACCTCGCCGGACAGGATGCGGGAGCCGACGTCGATCGCGCGGTCGGTGTCGGCGCCGAACACGTAGGCATCGAGACCTGAGGGGTGGGCGTTGGCGATCCGCAACGCCTCTTCGTCGGAGTCCACGGCGTGTAGCGAAACGAGCGGACCGAACAGCTCGGCCGTGGCCTGGGCGGGGTCGGCACCGACGGCGATGGTCGGCGACAGGAAGTAGCCATCGAGCTCGGGCAGCCGAGCAGGCTGGTGGAGGGTCGCTCCGAGGTCGCGCAGCCCTTCGATCCTGCTCTTGAGGGTCTCGAAGTGCGGGGCGTTGGAGATCGGCCCGATCTGGGCGTCTTCGTCGAGAGAATGGCCGACGACGAGCTTGGCGGTCCGCTCGGTCAATGCTTCGAGAAGAGGGTCGACCAGGCTGTGGTGCGCGAGGATCTTGCCCGGTCCCTCACACCATTGACCGTTGAGCTTGGTCATGCCGTCGAGGATGCCGTCCGCGGTGACGTCGAGGTCTGCATCGTCGAGCACGAGTACCGGATTGTTCCCGCCGAGCTCCAGCTGCAAGACCTTGAAGTCCTCCGCTCCCGCCCGCGCGATGGCGCGCCCGGCGGCGGGCCCGCCGGTGAACGAGACGATCTTGACGCGGGGGTCGGTGGTCAGCCTGGCGCCGACGTCTCCGGCACCGTGCACGAGTTGCAGCGCGCCGCTGGGCAGGCCCGCCTCAATGAAGGACTCGACGATGATCTGCGCGCTGCCGGGCGCGTGCTCTGAGGGTTTGAGAATGACGGGACACCCTGCGGCTATCGCGCTCGCGATCTTGGCCGCGGGGATGAAACTGGGACCGTTCCACGGTGTGAGGATCGCGGCGGGCCCCCACGGCACCTTGTAGAGGCGGACGTCCCGGCCGCCTGCCGCCAGCGCGGTGACACGCGGGATGGTCACCAGATCCGCCGCCGATGCCCGGATCCTCGCGGGCAGGAAGGCCGCGACCTTGCGCGTGCCGCTGATCGGTGTGCCGCTGGTCAGCGAGTCCGTGCGGGCGATGTCTTCGGTGCGGCTCTCGACGATGTCGGCGACGCGCTCCAGCATCTCGGCGCGCTCGCGCCGGGCGTCCTCGTCCCAGCGGCCGACGTCGTATACGCGCTCCGCGTGCCGCAGCGCGCGTTCGACGTCGTCGGGTGCCGTCGTGACGGAGCGGTGGACGGGTTGGCGCGTGTTGGGGTCGACGTTCCACGCGTCGGGGATCGTCTCGGCTTCGCTCCAGGTGTCGGCGATGTAGTTCACCGGCCGGGGAATCTCGTTGCTCATCTTCACGTTTCCTTCGCCGGTCAGGATTGGAGATCGACGACGATGCGGGTCACGTCGCCGGATTTCATCGCCTCGAAGCCTTCGTTGATCTCGCCGAAGGGGATGACGCGCGTGACCATCTCGTCGAGCAGCAGGCGTCCCTGCTGGTACAGGCGGGCGAGCTGGAGGATGTCCTGCCGTGCCTGGCCCGAGCCCATGTAAGAGCCGATGAGTCGCTTCTCCTCGAAGAAGAAGTCCGATGCGGGGATGCTGAGCTCGGTGCCTCCGGGAGCGATCCCGACCAGGCACGCCGTCCCCGTCGGGCGCACGAGGGCCAACGCCCTCGCCGCGGTGCGAGCCGAGCCGACCGCTTCGAAGGCGTAGTCCACTCCGCCGCCCAGCTGGCGATGGAGTTCCGCGACCGGATCGCCGTCCCCGCCGTTGATGACGTGGGTGGCGCCGTAGCCGCGCGCGGCCTTGAGCCGGGCGTCGTCCAGGTCGATCGCGACGATGGCCGAGGCTCCGGCGAGCCTGGCGCCTTGGATGATGGCCGAGCCGACGCCGCCGCACCCGATGACCGCGACCGTGCTGCCCGGTCGCACGCGGGCGCCGCGGAAGACGGCGCCGACACCGGTGATCACGCAGCAGGCCAGGAGGCAGCCGACGTGGAGTGGAACGTCGTCGGGGAGCTTCACCAGCGAGTTCTCGCGCATGAGGACGTGCCGGGAGAACGCCCCGATGTCGCCGAGCCGCTCGATCGGCTCGCCGTCGGTGGTCTGGAACGCGGGCCGAGGACGTCGGCGGATCTCCTCCACCCGCCCGCACTGGGTCGACCGTCCCGCCTCACAGTTCGCGCAGCGGCCGCAGGAGGGCGTCAGCGCGCCGACGACGCGGTCGCCCGGTCGCAGCCCGGACACCTGGGAACCGACCGCCTCGACCACGCCCGCCACCTCGTGCCCGACGACGACCGGCAGGCCGGTCGGCACCGTTCCGGTCATGTAGTGCAGGTCGCTGTGGCACAGCCCCACGTTCGTGACCGCGACGCGCACCTCGTGCGGCTCCGGGTCGTCCACCCGGATGACGGTCAGTTCGAGCGGTTCGCCGACGGCTGTCAGCACCGCGGCCTCGGTGTCGATCATGTCGACGTCTCCTCTACGGATTCTTTGTCAGTGGACAAAAAGCGCTGGATGCCCGCGGTCAGAACCCCGCTCTCCCATGCCTGGGTCGCGGCGAGGTCTTCACGGGCGAAGGCCGCTTCGACGTCCTCTGCCGACGGGCGCAGGAGCGCAAGGTGCAGGGCCGTCGTGTTCCCCTCGGGTGTCCACTCGATGACGGTGTCGATGGCGCGGCCGATCAGGGCTCCGGGCTCGACGATCTCGTCGAGAAGGCCGATCCGCAGGGCTTCGTCGGCCCGGACACGCGGAGAGCCAAGCACCACGCGCATCGCGTGGTTCCCGACGAGCCGCCTCAGCAGCACGCTGGAGGCGTTCGAGATCGTGATGCCCCGGCCGTTTTCCGGTTGGTAGTACTCGGTTTGCGGGGTGCCGATGCGGGTGTCGCAGCACAGGGTGATCTCCGAGGCTCCCCCGACCGCGATTCCGTTGACGGCCGCGATCACGGGCACCCGTGTCTCCAGAATCGCCCTGGTGATGTCGTGGAAACTCGCGAACGCTTCCCGCATCCCGGCGTCCGTGGACGGAGCGCTCTGGAGGTCTTCGCCCGCGGAGAAGGCTCGGCCCTCACCGGTGAGCACGATCCCGCGCACGCTCTCGCCCGTACCGAATTCGCGAATGACGCTCGCCAGCCGGCGCCGGGTGGCGACGTCCAGGGCGTTGAGCTTCTCGGGGCGCCGGAGGGTCAGCACCGCGACGTCCCGGACGACTTCGACGCCGAGGAATCCCCGTCGCGCGCCGAGGTCGTAGATCACGCCGGGGTCGTCCGCGGCTCGGGCCTTGAGGGCCGGTTTGGCGATGCGTTCGGACGGAGTGCGGGGGAAGTCGGTGACGAACTCGAGGTAGCGCGGCACCTTGAAGCGCGCGAGTTCCTTGCCCGCCCGCTCGACGATCCGTTCGGCGGTCGCACGATCGGGCTGTACTCCCGCCGCCAGCTGGACGAAAGCCTTGACCTCCTCGCCGAGGGTCTCGTCGGGTTCGGCGACGACGGCGGCCGAGACCACCAGGTCGTCCCGCTCCAGTGCGGCTTCGACCTCGACGCTCGCGACGTTCTCGCCGCCGCGTCGCACCATGTCCTTGATCCGGCCGACCAGCCGGATTCCGTCGTCCGGGTGGCGGACGACGACATCGCCGGTGTGGAGCCAGCCGTCCCGCAGCACCCGGGCGGTGTCCTCAGGGCGGTTCCAGTAGCCGTTCATCATCGGCGTGCCCGCGATGATCAGCTCACCGGCCTCGCCGTCGGGCACCTCGGTGCCGTCGGGGTCGACGACGCGGACCTGTTTCGTCGGTACTGGCCGTCCCAGGCTCCCGCTTCCCACCGCGTCTGCGTCGGCGAAGGGGCTGAACAGGTCGATCCCGGACTCGGTCATCCCGTAGATCTCGCGCCACGGGGCGCCCCAGCGCTCTTCCAGCTGGGCGTGAAGACCGGCCGGGATGCCGGAGCAGAACACGAGCCGGAGGTCGTTGTCGCGGTCTTCGGCGGCGGGCGGTTGCTTGAACAGCAGCGTCGGCATGGACCCGAGGACGTAGAAGAAGGTCGCGCGGTGCCGTCGGACGTCGGCCATGAAGGTCGACGCCGAGAACCGGGGCAGTACGACCAGCGGGGCGCCGACCGTGAGTGCCAGCGCGGTGTTCCACTGTGGATCCATGTAGGAAAATGGTTGCGCCGTAAGAAGAACGTCTTCAGGTCCGAGTCCGGTCGCCGACGCGCAGATCCAGCCCAGCCGCACCCAGTAGTCGTGGGTGAGCATGCACGCCTTGGGGAAACCGGTCGTGCCCGACGTGTACTGCAGGTTCGCCAGCGTCCCGCCGTCGATCGGCGCCGCCGGAGGTGTCGCCGGAAACGGCTCCGCCCCGTCGTCGGCGACATCGACGACGCGGACGCCGGTGAGCTCGTCCTCATCGGCGATGACTCCGGCGATCAGCTCCACGCGATCGGCGTCGGTGAACACGACGCGCGCGCCCGAGTCCCGCAGGACGAAGGCGAGGTCGGCCCGCCGGTAGGAGCTGTTGATCGGGACGGCGACCGCGCCCGCCTTCAGCACGGCGAGCCACACCACGGGCCAGTGCACGACGTTCGGGAGCATGACCGCGACCCGGTCGCCAGGCTGGACACCGTCGACCTCGATCAGCCGATGGGCCAGCCTGGAGGTCCAGTCGTCGACCTCGGCGAAGCTCCAGGACCACTCGCCGAACCGCAGGAACTCCCGTTCCGGGGAGTCCCGCGCCCGATGCGCCAGCAACTCGGTCACCGTCGGGACGGCGGGATCGTCGCCCGCCTGTCCGGCTGTCACTTTCGCGGTCATGGCAAGCTCCTCTGCCTCTCCGCCGCGGCCTGCACGATCCACGTCATCGCCGGGTCCTCACTCTTCATCCACTCCGGATGCCACTGGACTCCGAGCACCGGTGCACCCGGCAGCTCGACCGACTCGATCACGCCGTCACTCGCCCGCCCGGTCACGACCAGACCGGTGCCGCAGCGGTCGACGGCCTGGTGGTGCCAGGAGTTGGTCATCGCGTGCTCGCCGAACAGGCCGGCGGCGATCGAGCCTTTTTCGAACGACACAAGGTGATCAGCGGTGCCATCGGAGGGCGCGGCCTCCGCCGACAGGTGACTCACCGGCCCCCGTGGGAGATCGGGGACGAGTGTCCCGCCGAGGGCGACGTTGAGCACCTGCATGCCGCGGCACACGCCCAGCACGGGAATCCCCCGCCCCAGAGCGGCCCGGGCGAGCGCGATCTCGTATTCATCCCGGGCCTCGTCGTGGGCCATCGGGTCCAGTCTCGGATCGACGTCACGGACCACTCCCGGGTCGCCACCCCAGAACGCCGGATGGACGTCCTGCCCGCCGGTGATCACGACTCCGGACAGCTGCTGGCAGATGCTCGTCACGTCGGTGTCGTAGGACAGGTGCACCGGAAGCCCGCCGGCCTCCGCGATCCGGCTCGCGAAGTCCGACATGTAGCTGTCGAGACAACGGTCGCCGTACCGTTCGTCGGCTCCCTTGATCAGCTCCAGCCGGAACCGCCTGCCGGTGATGCCGATCAGCGGACGCGCGCTCACGGGAACTCGAAGTAGCGGGTGGACTCCCACTGGGAGAGTTCGGCAAACGGATCGCCGCCTTTGGTGTGGAACTCCATCCACTCCCATCGCCGCGACGCGACCCAGAAGTCCACGAACTCGTCGCCGAGGTACTCACGCAGCAGAGGATCGGCGTGCAGGGCCGCACCGGCCTTCGAGATGGTGTCCGGGATCCGGGTCACTCCGTGGCCTTCGGGCAGGCACCACGCCATGTCCGTGACCTGCTCCGGCGGAACGATCTCCCGCTCGATGCCTGCCAGCACTCCGGCCAACACCCCGGCCAGTGCCAGGTATGGATTGACGTCGGCGCCGGGAAGCCGGTACTCGAGGCGCGAGTACTTGGGGTGCCCGATGATGGCGCGCACCGCGGCCGTCTTGTTGTTGACGCCCCAGCTCACGGTGGTGGGCGGTCCGGTGAAGTCCACCAGCCGCCGGTAGGAGGTGATCTGCGGCAACGCGAGCGAAGTGTTGCCCTCCATCGTGGCCAGCAGTCCCCCGACCGCGTGCCGCATCAACGGGGACGGGCCGTCTTCGGCGAAGAACCGGTTCACTCCGTCGCTCTGGAGCGAAAGGTTGATGTGGGCGCCTTGTCCGTAGCCCGCCGTCGGCTTGGCCATGAAGGTGACGGTGCGGCCTTGGTCGAACGCGACCTCACGCATGATCTGCCGGGTCCGTGCCCAGGAGTCGGCCAGCGTGATCGGATCCGTCGGCGCCAGATTCAGCTCCGTCTGCCCAGCGGCGGCCTCGTCGGTCCACGCCTCCCAAGCGATACCGACGCCATCGAGGCGGTCGACGACCGCTTCCATGTAGTCGATCCAGTCCTTGGACCTCGCCAAGTGGTACGTCGCTCCCGTGCCACCGCCCAACGGCGTCAGATCCCGGTACCCGAGTTTTCGCGCCTCTTGAACGGATTCCTCGAACAGGGTCGCTTCGATCTCCACGGCGATCGTCGCGGTGTACCCGAGAACCGCCAGCCGGGCCACCAGTTTCCGCACGAGATTCCGCGGGCAGATCGGCACCGGTGTGCCGTCCTTCAGCCAGTAGTCGCCGATGACCGCGTCCAGGCCCGGCTTCCACGCGACGAGGGTCGACAGGTCGGGGACCATCTGGATGTCGTAGAGATTGCCGCGCCAGTCCGGGAAAGCGTCACCGAGGACGATCTCGTTGCCCAGGTCGATCGCGAACAGGATGTCGGCGAAGGCGAAGCCGGATTCCTTGCCCGAGGCGAACTTCGTCATCGACACGTTCTTGCCCAGAAAGCTTCCGTCGTGATTCGTCGCCTCGAGGCGCACGGCGCGTGTATCAGACATCGAAACGAACCCTCCAGGACGCGGCCGTCATGACCGACATCTGCGCCAACGTGCCCTTGACCCGCAGACCGGCTCCCAAGGACGCGACGAAATCGTCCGCGCCGCTGAAGACACCGGCGAGAACGTCGGGCGGTCCCGCCATCAGGTACTCGGTCGCCCCGTCGCCGAACCGACATCGCTCCGGGCCGTCGACGATCAAAACGTCGGGAATACCTGGGATTTCCCTTGTCACCGCCCAGAAATGCCGGGCGGCCTCGCGCCAGTGCGGTAGCGGCGGCTTCAATGCGCGCAAGATGCTGGTGGCCAGGACGACATCACCGGCGGGCTCCCGCACAGAAGCGAAGCGCGCCCGCAGATCGACGACGACCGTCGCGTCCGGCTCGATCACGACTCCGCCGGTCACCGTAATCGCTTTGCCGCCGAAGGAAATCGTCGCGGCCTGCGGGGTGTCGTGGGAGCGGACCGCCACGGTGCCGCCGGACCGGCCCAGTACCTCCCGCGCGTGACCGATCCGCGCTGAGTCACGCAAGGTGCGCCCGATCAGCCGGACGACCGGACTCGCGTCGTCTTCGATCGTGATGGGGAAAGTCGAGCCCTCCCTCACGGGCGCCTCGGGGAACGTCATGATCTCGGCCATCAGTCGGCCCTTTCGATCTTGGCGAGTTAGTCATTTGACTCGATCAATTGACGAAGATGATGAGCGCCCCGTCGCGCCTTGTCAACAGCCCCTTTCGGGCGAGCACCTGAACCGCCCCTTGACGAGAGATGAAAGTTGTCACACACTCGATCACCTGACTTAATCGGATGACCTACTAGGTCGGGAGATCTCATGAAAGTCGTCCATCAGCGCTATGTCGCCTACTCCGAGGCTCACTACGCCGGCAATCTCGTCGACGGAGCGTTCGGGCTGGCGCTGTTCGGCGACGCCGGAACGCATCTCGCGATCGTCACGGACGGCCACGAGAGCCTCTTCGCGGGTTACTCGTCCGTCGAATTCCTGGCGCCGGTGCGTGGCGGCGACGTCATCGAGGTCGAGGCCCGCCTCGCGGCGAAGGGCAACCGCAGCCGGACGGTCGACTTCGAGCTGCGCGTCATCGCCAGGGCCCTCGACCACACGGGGAGAGCGGAAGTCCTCGCCGAGCCCATCGTCGCCACCCGTGCCCGCGGGACCGGTGTCATACCCGCAGACCGAGAAGGAAGTACAGCATGAAGGACACAGACGCGACGGAGTCCGCCGACATCGTCGTCATCGGCGCCGGCATCTCCGGTATCGGTGCGGCCCGGCATCTGATGGCCGACTTCCCCGACAAGAAGGTCATCCTGCTGGAGTCCCGCGACTCGATCGGCGGGACCTGGGACCTGTTCCGCTATCCAGGCGTCCGGTCCGACTCCGACCTACACACCTACGCCTACGAGTTCAAGCCGTGGCGGCACCGGAGCGCGATCGCCGAAGCGCCATTGATCCGCGAATACCTCGGCGAGACGGTGAGCGAGTTCGGCCTGGACGAGGTCCTCCGGCTCCGGCACCGGGTGACCTCCGCCGACTGGTCCACCGACGAGGCGCGGTGGACGCTACAGGTGACCGTGACCGACGACGCCGGCACCGAACACACGAAGACCATCAAGGCCCGCTTCGTCTTCAGCGCCACCGGCTACTACCGATACGAAGAGGGGTACACACCCCACTTCGAGGGTCGCGACGATTTCCGGGGAGACATCCTGCATCCCCAGCAGTGGCCCGAAGACTACGACCACAGCGGCAAACGCGTGGTGATCATCGGTAGCGGCGCGACGGCGGTGACGATGCTCCCGGCCATGCTGATGGGAGACGACGCCGCGGCACACGTGACGATGCTCCAGCGCACGCCCAGCTACATCGCCTCCCAGCCGAGGGTCGACGGCATCGCCCTCAGGCTCACCAAGCTGCTCGGGGCCAAGCTCGGCTACGCGGCCACGCGCCGCAAGAACATCTGGATCGACTTCCTGCTCGTCAGCACCCTGCGCAAGTTCCCCGACTTCGGGCGGAAGGCGCTGCGCAAGTGGACGCTCAAGGAGCTTCCGGCGGACGTCGACGTGGACACCCATTTCAAACCGCCGTACGCCCCGTGGGACGAGCGCCTCTGTGTCACGCCGGACGGCGAGTTCTTCAAGGCACTCCGCGACAGCGACGCCGAGGTGGTCACCGACCGGATCGACCGCTTCACCGAGGACGGCATCCTCCTGCAGTCGGGCAAGACGTTGAAGGCCGATCTCATCGTCACCGCGACCGGCCTCGTCATGCAGATGCTGGGCGGCATCCAGCCCACAGTGGACGGTCGTCCGGTGAAGATGTCCGACGCCGTCCTCTATCGCGGCGCCCTCATCTCCGGGATGCCGAACTGGGCCATGATGCTCGGCTACACGAAAGCGTCGTGGACCCTCCGGCTGGGCAACGTGTGCCGCCTGGTCGGCGACGTGCTCCGCCGCATGGACACGAACGGCTACGACATCGCGGTCCCGGTCGCCCCGGACGGACTGGCCACCACGGATCTCCTCGACCTCACCGCGGGCTACATGCAGCGGGCGAAGCCCGAACTGCCCCGGCAGGGCACCGAATTGCCGTGGCGGATGCACACGACGTTCGTGAAGGACAACCGGCTGTTCAAGGGACGGCTGGTCGACCGGAACATCCGTTTCTCCGTCCGGACACCCGCCGCCGACCTCACGAGCGCGGCGGCTGACTCATGACCGCGGCGTACCTTACGCTGGGCCAGCGCCTTCAGCGGGCCTTCGTCATCTCCCTGAGCCGCACCCCGGCCCCGCTCCTCAGGCTGCTGGTCCGCCCGCCGGTCAACAGCGCAGGCGATCGGATGGCCGCCGACGTCGCCTTCCTGATGAGACTCACGGAAGCCGGCGACGACTACAGCGACCTTCCGGTGACAACCGCCCGGGAAGTGACCGAACACGACGCCGCCTTGTTCGCCGACCGGATCGCACCTTGCGCGGTCGAGCAGGAGGTCGATCTCGGCGAGGGGTTGCAGGCGACCCGCTACAGCACCTGCACCCCTTCCCGGGGTTTGATCCTTTTCTTCCACGGCGGCGGTTTCGCACTGGGGAGCCGCGCCGGTTACGCCGCCCCGGCGCGGATGCTCGCACGGGGAACGGGCACCGACGTCCTGTCCGTCGAGTACCGACTCGCACCCGAGCACTCGTTCCCGGCGGCGCACGACGACGCGCTCGCCGCGTGGCGGTACGCCGCCGAGCACGCGGCCGACTGGGGTATCGACCCGCACCGGATCGTCGTCGCCGGTGAAAGCGCCGGAGGGAACATCGCCGCCGTGCTCTGCCAGCGGCTTCGTGGCGAAGCCGTCCAGCCGACGGCGCAGGTGCTCATCCAGCCGGTCACCGACATCTCGCAGCGGCGTCCCTCCCAGCACGAGTTCGCCGGATCCCCCGCGCTGTCGGCCAAACAGATCACGTGGTTCATGGGGCACTACCTCCCCGACGGGACCGACCACCTCGACCCGCGGGTCTCCCCTCTGCTGGCAAGCGATCTGACAGGGCTTCCCCGCGCCATCGTGACGGTCGCCGGTTTCGACCCGCTCCGCGACGACGGACTCGCTTACGCGGCCGCGCTGACGGCGAGCGACGTTCCCACCGAGGTGATCCACGAGCGCGAGCTCATGCACGGCTACATCTCCTTCACGGCGGTCAGCCGGAGCAGCAAGACGGCCACGAGACGCCTGGTGCGAGCCATCGCCACGGCGCTGACGTCGACGCCGGAGCGGAGCAGCACATGACCGGATCCCTCCACGAGCATACGGCGGAAGTCGTCGTGGTCGGTGCCGGAATGGCGGGATTGATGGCTGCGACCACCCTGTCCGACCGGGACGTCGTCGTACTCGAAGCCTCCGGCCGGGCCGGCGGCCGCGTGGAGTCAGTTCGCCGCGGTGACTACTGGATCAACCTCGGAACCCAGTTCACCGAAGGCACCGGAACACTGATCGAAGCCCTCGAACGCCATCAGGTCGGCATGGGTACCTTGGCGGGCAAGAAGGTGGCCCTCGCGCTGCACGGAAAAGAGGTCGACACCTCGAATCCGCTCGCCCTGATGTTCCGCTCCCGCATGAACTTCATGGACCGGGTCGGACTGGCGGTCGTCGGCGCCCGCATCCTCGCCGCGACACCGTTCCTGCAGATGAACCCCGACAACCGCCTGGCGAAACGGGTCCGCGCGAAGCTCGACACCCTCTCCGCATCATACGTACTGCGAGGAATCGGCTCCGAGGTCGCGCGGGACATGGTCCGGTCCTGGTCCGGGCAATGGATGGGCTGCGAACCCGAGGAGACCGCCGCGACCCAGTTCGTCATGTCGATGGGCATCCTCCTGACCGACCCGGCGAAGGTTCCCAACCTTTCCCTGCCGGAAGGGGGAAATCAGACCCTCACCGACATCCTGGCGGCCGACCTCGGCGATCGCCTGCGGCTGAACTCGCCGGTGACGTCGGTCGAGTGGACCGAGGACGGCGTCGTCGTGGACTACGAGGACGAGAACGGGCCGGCGCGGATTCGTGCCCGCCGTGCGATCGTCACCGTTCCCGGCGACGTGGCAGTGAAGATCCTGCCGAGTCTCCCGGCCGGGTACCGCACAGCGTTCGACGACATTCGCTACGGCCGGTACGTGGTGGTGGGCTTCTTCACCTGTGAGGAGGGCCCGCAGCGGTGGGACGACTACATCGCTGTGTCGACGCCCCAGCTCTCGTTCCAGGCGATGTTCAACCACGCTGCGGCGTTGCGCGGTCCTGGCCCGCGGAAGCCGGGCGGCGCGCTGGCCTGCTTCGCGGGCGGTGCCGTGGCCGACAGCCTGTTCGAGCTCACCGACGAGGAGATCGTCACCCGATTCACCGCGGACCTTCTCTCGCTTTACCCCGAGCTCGAAGGCAAACTCGACGAGGGAATCGTCCGGCGTCACCACCGGGTCGTGCCGTTCTGGGCACCCGGCGGACGCACCTCACTGCCGACGCTGCGCCGCAATCTCGGCCCCGTCCACCTGGCCGGCGACTACCAGCTCGACATGCCCTCACTCGCCGACGCCGCCGCATCGGGTGAACGGGCCGCGAAGCAGGTCCTGGCAGAAAAGGCTACGTAGTTGTCCGCGAACAGAAACGACCCGTCGTCGGACACGGATTGCTCCGACCAGCACAGGCCGCACGAGCGGTACAGGACCGTATACCGTTCATATTCAACACAAGCCTGTTCACCATGGCCTGGAAGAATCTCGGTGCGCGGCCGAAGGTCGGAGATCCGCATCCCGAGAGGACGAATGAAAGCTACTGCCTCTACGACACGGACGAGTGATTCGGACATCGCAGGGGTTGCGGGAGCCGTGGGAGGCACGACGATGGCTTGGTGGGACAACGCGTCCCCGGGATCGCACGAGCCGTGCGGACCCGGGAGCAGTTGATCGCGGCACTGGTGCCCCACAGCACCCAGCGCCATCCCCAACCTGCCCGGCTAACCGGCCTTGCCCGAACCGCACCTGGCGGTGGAATCAGGCCCTGACCTGCTGATCGGTGCCGTACGCATCGACTGGACCGGCCGCGTCAACGACCGCCTCCTGCTCCGCGCACTCGGCTGGCACCCCGGCGGCTGGCTCTCACTGGACACGTTGCACGGCTGATCGTGATCGCGCACGACCCATCCGGCCAGCACGTGGGTTCTCTCGCGATCGAACTACAGGCTCCGTAGACGGTCTGACCGTGGTCGGTCAACACCTTCTTCCCCAGCCAGCGGTCGAACCTCGGCCGCCGACGGACGGCGACCTATCGAACGCGAGTTCGTAGCTGGATTCACCTGCTCGGGGCCGCTCGACGGACACATCGGCGACAAAGGCCCTAATGACGATGAACGTAGCCATGCCCACTACGAGAACCGCGCAGAACGCGATGCCGATCACCAGTTTTCGCTTCCGGACCCGAGACGGAGGCTCCGTCCGGCACGGCGGTTGGGCAAGGTTCAAACTCTGGTCGTCGACTACACCCCAAGATCATCGACATACCTCACTCCTTGAGCGGAACCACGCCCGTGATCGAGAACGTATCGTTGCGTGTCGGTGTTGATCACGCGGCAGTGCGACCAGGTCGACGTAGAGGGCGCATAAGGAAAATGATGTTGAAGCCGGCGAAGCACGTGCTGAGGGATCTCGCGCAACGCTCGAACGTCTCCCTCCGTTCGGATTACAGTTTGGTTGGCGCCGTGGCCGCCGCCGCAGCCGACGACGACGAAAGGCGCGCAAAGAAGCGGGACGAGGAGAGCAGCGCCAAAGATGACGACGAAGTCCTACGGCGGAAGCCCGAACTCCATCCGATACGCGCATGGGGAGACAGATCCTCGCAGCTGACACCGTGGGACGTGCTGCATGTACTCGGCCGAGCCATCGCATTGGCCAGACGAGGCGCCGCGCGCGGACTCGCCGAGCACTGGGGCGCACTGAAGTACAGCCAGGCGCTGACCGGCGACACAGGTTCATTCCTGAAGCTATCCGCTGAGGGCAAGGAGACGGCGGACTACTACAAGGCCGTTCAGTCGAGTGAACTCGGAGTCGGCTTCGCACTGGCGCTGGCCAGGCGGCTCCTGGCGCAACGATATCCGGATCGCGTCGTCTCCATCGTGCCCGCGGACACGGCGCTGCGCGCAGGCTGGGCCTTGACTAGCAGAGACAAGGGACAACGACAGAACTACCGGTACCGCCCGCAGTTCTTCGCCGAGCTGTGGAAGCCGGAAGCGCCTTCGCTAGTACTGCCGATCGCTTGCAAGGGCAACCACAGCAACGCCGCACACGCCCACGTCCAACTCGCGTCTGCATCGGCTCACGTCGAGGCGGTGCACGTCGGACCATGGAACGAGACCCCCTGCCTGATCTTCAGCACTGAGCTGCCCTTGGATGGCTACGTCACCGTGCACGCCCTCTGCGCCGAAGGAAGCGGCGGATGGCTGGCCAATCCCAGCGCTGAGGGTAGCGACCTGGATGCCGAGCTCAGCGACGTCAACCATTTCCCCCAAATCCACCTCCCTTCCAACGGTGACGAAGCCCGTACCTCGATCCCCGGCTTCCATATCACACCGGATCACTACGAATGGTTCGGGCGCGTGCTCGCACGAACGGCCGCCGCCGGACTGACAGCCTTCGCCGGCAATGGCGAAAAGACCGCCCAGTACTTGACCGAGCGCCAAGGACGGAAGCACTTCATCGGCTTCACGCACGCGGCCACCGGTAGCGTGCAGGACGCGAACCACACCCTCCTCGGCAAACGCTTCGTCGGCACCGACCACGTCTTCCGACTGAACGGCACTCGCGTGGAAGCCTTCTCTGGCGTAGGTGCCGCATTATTCGATCTCCTGGCTCACGGACGAGTGACGCAGTACCGCCACAAGATCTACGAGCACCGCTCCGCCTGGCCCAGCGATTCCTGGGACAGCTCATGGGGCGGCCCGGTATCAATTCACCCGGACGGAACCGTACTCGCCATACGCCTGCTCCCCTGACGTGACAATCCGTTGCGGGGATGCGAGGCCGACCGCATCAACTTCTTGGCCGATCCCCGACCTCCGCGTCCCGGAGGTGATTACTGGACCTTGTCCAGTTCCTGTCCGCCTGGCCGCTGCGTAATGCCAGGGTTTCCGGATTCCTCTTGTTTCCAGCGATGTCCGGAAATGTGCGCGACGAACTCACGAGTATACTTAACGTTAATCCCCGTCCACGCGTCGTCCCACCAACATCGTGCTCCCCTTTGATCAACCATTCCGATCATCGGAGACGCCTGGCCGCACTAACCGCTCCGTCCGACGTTCATCAAGCAACCGTCGAGCGTTCGCCTGACTGAAGGGCAACTTGGCGTCTCCATGCGGCCTGATCCGGCTCCACCAAGCACTGCATCTGGCGGGCGAAGCCCAGCGACAAGCCCGATTCGCCGATTACTTCAGCCGGCGATCAGGTCTCTGATGAACGCAGCGATCGCTACGAACATGCTCACCCCGGCGATGGACATCATCGCCCAGTCGTAACCCGGCCTGTCCGCCCTCGAAGACATGGCGGCCGCACCGCGGACAGCCGAGCTTGGCTGCCGCTCTGGCAAGGCACCACGATCAAAGGTGTCACGCGGCCACATCAAGGTCGGAAGCCCAAGAAAACCCCTACCGCGGACAAGAACAGGAAGCCCGCGCTTGTAACCGACGTGGAAGTCGCACGTGCCGGCGATACCCCGAACAAGCCAGAGACACGGCCGATGCTTGACCGTCTCGACCCTGCAACGAGTCAGCCGAACTACGGTCAAGTAGAGCAGCAAGGCTGCGACTGCGAAAAGCAAAGGCTGCCACAGCCGTTCCGAATAAAAATAGTATGCCAGGACCGCGAGAACCACTCCCCAAGCCCTGAACGGAGTCTTGCGACGACGTCCTCTTGTCACGGATACCTCCCCACATCGATCGTGGCGGTCGCGCATGTGAGGAAACGACCGCCGCTCGAGTGACGGGATGGCACCAGTCGCCCTCCTAATACGACACATGACGTGTCCAAGGGCTAATCCTGAGACTGGTGTTATCACCTGTGAAGCATGCGGGTGACAGAAGCTCGATGTGTATCCAGCCAAATTTGAGGCTTGATGACACATGCACGGCAACCATCGACACATGGACCATGTGGCACGACTGCCGCCGACGAGTGCAACAATTAGAGGCTTCTTCTAGCTCAGGTTCGAATAGCCTCGCCCAATCCTCACGAACGGGTGATCCTGGCGTCGCGGGTTTGTGTCGATCATTCCGGGCACCACCATGGCATGGTGGGACAATGCGTCCCCGGGACCGCACGAGCCGTGCGGCCACGGGAGCAGTTGATAGCGGCACTGGTGCCCGACAGCACCCAGCGCCATCCCCAACCTGCCCGGCTACCGACTCTGCCCGAGCCGCGCCTGCCGGTGGAATCAGGCCCCGACCTGCTGATCGGCGCCGTCCGCATCGACCGGACCGGCCGCGTCAACGAACGCCTCCTGCTCCGCGCACTCGGCTGGCACCCCGGCCGCCGACTCTCACTGGACACGCTGCACGGGCTGATCGTGATCGCACCCGAACCCTCCGGCCCGCACGCCATCGATGCCCGCGGAGCTCTCACCCTTCCCGCCGCGGCCCGCCACCTGTGCGGTATCGAACCCGACCGGCCCCTCGTCCTCGCCGCCTCGATCCACGAACAACTGCTCATCGTGCACCCCGGCACGACCGTCGCTCACCTCCTGACCGACCACTACCGCGAGATAACTGGGCTGGATCATGACGCCTGACCCCGCCCAGATCCTCGCCGCCCGCCAAACACTCGCCGAACTGGGCGTCACCCTCGCAGACCTCCAGGACAACCCAGCCGAGACACCCGGCATCCCCACACTCGCCGACTACCTCCCCCAGGTCATCGCCGCCGCAGGCCCCGGAGCAAGCCGCACCTACGGCAACTACTGGACACGCATGGCCACAGCCTGGGGCGACCGGCGCCTCGACCAGATCACCGCCACCGACATCGAGGCAATGCAACACGACGCCGCCACCCACGCCCGCACCCGACGCAACACCCGCAACGGCCGCCACGCCAGCGAACACGTCGTCGCCGCTGCCCGCGCGATCTTCAACAGGGCCATCGCCGACGACCTCATCCCCGCCGCGGCAAGCCCCGCCCACCGCGTCGCCAAACCCCGCCGACTCCCCAGCCCACGCCGCGCGCTCACCGCCACCGAACTCGACCACATCAACACCGCCGCCCGTTGTAGTGGCAACGACCCCGTCCTCGACGCACTCCTGCTCCGCCTCCACACCGAAACCGCCTGCCGCCGCGGCGGAGCCCTCGCCTCCGCCTAGCGGACCTCGACACCCAATGCCTCGTCCGCCTCAAAGAAGAAGGCGGCACACTCCGCTGGCAACCCATCAGCCCACTACTCGCCAGCCGCCTCGCCGACCACGCCACCGCCCGCGGCACACTCGAACCAGGCGAGCAACTCCTGCGCTACCGCGACGGCCGGGCACTCACCACCCGCCGCGACGACCACCTCTGGAAACGACTCGGCCAGCAACTCCCCTGGATCACCAACCAAGGCATCTCCACACACTGGCTCCGCCACACCACCCTCACCTGGGTCGAACGCCACTACGGCTACGGCATCGCACGCGCCTACGCAGGCCACACCGACAACACCGGCCCCGCCACCACCACCTACATCAAAGCCGACCTCCAAACCGTCGCCACCGCACTCGCCGCAATGACCGGACAACCCCACCCTCTAGCCCAGCCGTAGCGCGCGCACTCAGCTTGTGAGTGACTCCCAGGCTCCGCTGGACGGTCCGCGCGTCACTCCAATCGAGTTGACACTTCCTCCCAAGATGGGGTCGTTGCACTGTCTAACGCCACAGCCACGATAAGCCGACCGAAGACGTCCACCTGAATGTCGTCTGCCCATCCGTTTTCCAGGCGGCGTCGACGCAGCATGTCTTGGCGCTCCTCCAGCTGTTCTCTGCGAAGAACTCCGAGAAACAGATGCGTTTCCGACGATCCGACTAAGTCGGTCTTCACCCAACCACCTCGAACGGGTTCATCGTCGAGGACTTGACGCTCGTCTTTTGGCGCGGTTTCGTATAGATAATCTACAAAATTTGGAACATAGGCGCGCATTCCCATCCTGAAGTCCATCTCTGCGAAACCTAACTCGTCGGTTCCGTCAACCATAGGAGACGAGCGGTCAAACAGCATCTCATTCATTTGCTCCCCCTGAGTAGCAACTGCCTCATCGTCTGAGGCGTCACCAGCCGTCGCGATAGGAGGGGGTTCCTCCACCCTTGCTTCGGGCGCTCGGGAGCCAAGTGGCGGCTCAGGTACGGGCGCCGAGGGCGCCCTTCGCTGATCGTGGGGAGGCAATGTCATATCAAACAGGTCGACCGCCAGTGCCGGACCGCCAAGGCACGTCCATGCCATCGTCACCGGATGGTAGCTGTGACGCTCTGACCAGTCGAGCATCTGATTCAGCCGGCGCCGCTGCTCAGCAGTCGGTCGCATTTTCTTCGGGGGTCGAGTAGATCGCCCCCGCGCCTCTCCAGCCATCCTGGATACGCCAGTTGTCGGGTCGAGGAACAAGAGGTCTGGACGCACTCCCCGCCGACGATAGTCTCCTGCCAGTCTCGCGGGCAGAGCGTCGAAATGCTCAAGGTCGTCATGGTTGCCCGACCATCGGAAGTGGTCGCTCACGGTCGCGGTCAGCATGCCCATTCCCACCGATTCGGTCACAAAGGCCCCGATGTGGCGTGCGGCGGATTTCAGGTCCGCGACCCGCGCCCCCACTCGACTGCTTTTGCTGTTGGACATGCTTAAGAAGCTGAGGACAAGGTTGAGTTCGTGTTGCTTGACCCTGTAAGTCATCCTGCGTCGCAGTGGTGCGGCCAAAGCGTTGACTTTCAGAAGACTAGGAACCCACACACCGATCGACCGGCGCGCGTCCAGGTTCGCACGAACTACTACAAGTTCCCCATTGGCATCGTATCCACTTTCGCAACGAAATATACGCAGGTCCGCAGTTGGCATTTCGCCATTCTACCAACTGTCGCCCACTGGATCGATCAGTGTTTAACTGATTGAAGTATCCGACAACCTTCAACAAAATGTTGATATCCGGCTGACGGGCAGCTCAGTTACACCTTCATTGCTTCAAGAGCGCGAACGAAAGCGTCTTCGGTCACGACGGGAACTCCCAGAAGGCGTGCGTCTTTCGCCTTGCCGGACAACGAATCGGGATCCGCGGCGGCAACGACTCGGGTCTTCCTGCTCACGGAGCTGTTCACCTGGAGGCCGAGGTCTTCCGCTTCCGCTTTGAGCTCGCTGCGCTGACGTCGCATGGCTCCTGTCAGGACGATCCGATCACCAGCGTGCAGGACAAGCCCCCCGATACTGACTTCCGCGACCTGGGTCTGATGCCACGCATCCGACCCAGCCCGTTCTTCACGGAGAACAAGCTCAACCTCGTCGGCATCGAGGCCGAGAAGGCCAGCTACCGCCTCCAGGTCTCGTCGCTCTTCCACGGACACGTGCCCATCCGACCATGCGACTCGCGCGAGATCGCGCAGGTACGCATGGTGCACCTCGATGACCTCCGCTTTGTGCAGACCGAAGTCGTGGGCGACTTCGATCAGCGCGTCAGCCTCCGATACCGAGATCTGCCGGTCGAGTAAGGCTCCATCCAGCACGGCAAGGTAAGCGTCGACTGCGGGCTCACCCTCCCGTGGCACGCGGTCCACCAGCCGGGCGAGAAAGTGCGATTCAGCAGCAGCGGCCGCCTGGCGACGCACCGGCTTGACTAGACCGTGTGGCATGTCGGGTAGATCCCAATGGACGTTCGGCAGGCCCTGCAGCCGAGACGAAGCCATCTCCGGGCCGCTTTCCACCAAGTAGCCGAACAACCGCGCGGCTGCGACAGCGTCCCCAAGCGCAGTGTGGAATCGCACGCCATTGATGCCGACCGCCTTGCAGCACTCAACAAGCGACCGTCGCATTCCAGGCAACACGGCACCTGCGAGCCTCATCGTGCACACACCGCCTGACAGATACCCGGACAGATCCACCGCCAGACGCGCGAATTCAGCGTGCAGGTGCATGGCATCGAATGGCAAGTTGTGCGCGACCACGACACGACCACGGAAGAGTTCGAGCAGGTCGCCGGCGACCTGCTCGAACTTCGGAGCACGACGCACCTCAGCAGCGCGGATACCGTGAATAGCCTGCGGACCAAGATCACGGTCCGGATTCACCAAAGTCGACCACTCGTGAGTGATCTCCCCGGCGAGATCGACATGGACGACCGCGATCTCAGCCACACGATGACGGAAGCCAGGCAGAATCCCCGTCGTCTCGGTATCAACAACGGCAAACCCACGAAGCGACCTCACAGCGGGAGCCTGGTCGTCATGCCGGCCCGCACCGACGCGAGCCAGGACGGCGGCAACGGCTCGGCATCCCCGTGAGCCTCTCGAACATAGCGACGTCTCTTAATGCCTTCGGTCTCAGACCACTGCCGAACCAGCCATCGCAGCACCCCGACCACGGTCAACGCACCCGAACCAACCGCCGTCGACCCGACCACGGGACGAACTTTCGACAGAGACCGCAAATCATCAAAGTCGATCGGTCGCACGGCTACAAAGTCACGGCTCCACTCCACGTCAGCCACATTCTTGAGCTCACGCTTCGCCACCGACACCGCCTCGTCATACGCCGCCCGTCGATCGACGATGTCCGCGAAACACTGAAGCGGCGAGAAGCGCTGCGCGGCCCACCACTTCTGCACATCGATTCCAGCAACCTTGGTGACTCGGTCGAGAACCTCGTCCACATCTCCCGGAACGATCCCGGTGATCGACCTGCGCTCCACCAAAGTCAGGAGGCGCCGAGCTTCGACCTGAGAGCCGAGCAGGTTCTCCAATGAGTAGATCCACGCCCCGACCGGCATCCCCTCAGGACTCACATGCCAGACCGCAACAGACTCCTCCCCGTCCACGCCAGGACCGACCACCATCACGGCACTCGCAGGAGCCGCCAGCGCGACCGGAACCTCCACGACCGCGTTTTCCATCTCGCTAACGTCGCTCACGCACTACCCCACCCTCGAATCGGCCGAACGCCTCAACAAGTCGCAGAACGACTCGAAGTGTTACGGGCGACTACCGATCAGGACGACATCGCTGCCCGCAGAGATCGCCGAAGCGAGGGTCTGAGCCTCACCTCAACAGACTGCGCGTCGGGACTGTAACGCGAACGGTGTTTCCGACCGTGGTTGTCAGTAGGTCTCAGCGCCCGACCAGCGGTCACTGAAGGTGATCGAGAAAGCGTTCAAGGCGGGCTTCCAGCGCATCGTCCACCGGGCCTGCCCGGTGCCGGTCGGGTCCAGACTCCGGGTCACCAGATACAAGCACTTTAGCGCAGCTTGTTCCGTCGGGACATGACGACGTGCCCGCACCGCACGACGATACCGCGAATTCAACGACTCGATCGCGTTCGTGGAGCACAACACACGCCTGATCCCCACATCATAGTCCAAAAACGGGATGAACTCCTCCCACACGTTGCGCCACAGCCGAATCATCGCACCATACTCACCGCCCCACTCCTCCTCCAGTTCATCCAACGCGGCCGCCGCGGCAGCCGCGTTCGGTGCCGTGTAGATCGGTTTCACATCCCTCTTCAACGCATCCCAGTCCCGCTTCGACGCGAGCCGGAACGTATTCCGCAGCAAATGCACCACACACGTCTGCACGATCGCCGCCGGCCACACATTCCCGACCACCTCGGGCAAGTGAGGTGCCCCGCGCCTTCCGGACAGTCGGCCCACTAAGGTGGGAGAGACTGGATCGGAGAATTGAGTGTCTCAGCGTCGGCGGAAGTTTTCGCCTGAGTTCAAGGACGAG
>NZ_JBWKEC010000047.1:0-44975 GCF_056435645.1 Amycolatopsis sp. NPDC043889 | reverse complement strand
TCGCAAGAACAATCATCCCAAGCCAGAGGGCATTTGCGTACCCGGACACACCCCAAACACCCACATCACACCGGTGGATCCAGGTTGAGTGTCCCTATTCCCACACACCCCTCACCCCGCGTAGCGACACTGACCGACCGTGTGGATTTTGGGACGTCAGATGTCCCGAAACCCACACAGTCACCGAAGGCGGCCCGATCCGCTTCGCGCGCGGGAGCAAGGGACCTTTGCTACCGCCTGGTGCCCGGCCTCGCCCTTCGAGCGCAGGTTGCGAAAAGATGCTTTCGCAACGCCCTCCACCGCGGAAGCGCGACCGAAGCGCGGTGACACATCAGGAAAAGCACGCCCCACCCCTTCAGCTCTCGGAAATGTCGGTGGGTGCGCGTAGAGAAGGACGAGTGCCCGAAGCGACCGTGCCCCTGATCGGGGTCGAGAACCTCAAGATGCCCGAATGGGCCACGGTCGACGAGACCGTGGCCGCGGCGGGGATGGTCAAGGCCATCCGCACGCTCCCGTCCGCCGTGGCCATCGTGCTGCGGCTGGCCTGGCGGACGTCGCCGCGGCTGACCCTGCTCGCCGGCGTCGTCCACCTCCTTTCCGGCTGTGTCACGGCCTTCGGCCTGCTGGCCACGGCGAACGTGTTCATCGCGCTGCTGGAGAACGGGCCGACGCCCGAGAGGGTGCTGCAATCGCTGCCCGCGCTGCTGATCGTCGTCGGCACGTACGCGTTGCGCGCGCTGCTCGACACGGCGGTGGCCGCGGTCGAGGGCGCGCTCCGGCCGCGCGTCGTGACTTCGGCGGGCGACGAGGTCACCGCCGCGATGGTCCGCGTCCACCTGCTGGCCTTCGAGGACGCGGACTTCCGGGAGCTGGCGAGGCAGGGCGCGCGGTACGGGGTCCGGTCGATCGAGATGAGCCTGCGCTGGCTCGCGGATCTGACGTCGGCGCTGATCTCGCTGGTCGCCGCGCTGGTGGCGGCGGGTCTGCTCAACCCGTGGCTCGCGCCGGTGCTGCTGCTCGCGGCGGTGGCCGACGGCTGGGCCGCGGCGAAGGTCGCGAAGCTGAACTACCGGCATTATCTCGACACCGTCGGCCGCAACATCCGGAAAGGGATCGTCGAGGAGGTCGCGACCTGGCGCGAGTTCGCTCTCGAACGGCACGCCCTCACCCTCCAGGAGCCGTTGCTCGGTGAGTACCGGCGGATCACCGACAGCTTGATGCGCGAAGAGGTCCTGCTCGCGCATCGCAGCAACATGGTCCGCCTGACCGGGCGCGCGGCGGCCGGTGTCGGCACCGCGATCGCGTATCTGGTGCTCGGTCTCCTGCTCTACTCCGGGCAGATGGAGCTCGCCCTCGCCGGGACGGCCGCGCTCGCCATGCGGACGGCGTCGAATTCGTTGTCCATCACGATGCACGCGGTGAACTCCTTGTACGAGGAGTCGTTCTACATCGCCTTCTTCAATCGGCTGCTGGTGGAGTCCGAGAAACGGGGCCCGGCGAAGGGCGGGGTCGCGGCTCCACCGGATCCGGCGGAGATCCGGCTGGAGAACGTCGGTTTCACCTACCCCGGCCAGGAGAACCCCGCACTGCGCGAGGTTTCGCTGACCATCCGGCGCGGCGAGGTGGTCGCCCTCGTCGGGGAGAACGGTTCGGGCAAGACCACGCTGGGCAAGCTGCTCACCGGGCTCTATCCGCCTTCGGAGGGAAAGGTGTACTGGGACGACGTCGATCTGGCCGGCGCCGATCACGAGTCGGTGCACGCCAACATCGCCGTCATCGCCCAGGATCCCGCCGAATGGCCGATGACGGCGGAGCACAACGTGACCGTCGGCAGGCTCGGCCGGGAAGACCCGGAGCGCGCCGCGTGGCACGACGCGATCACCTCCTCCGGCGCCGAAGAAGTGATCGATTCCTTGCCCGCCAAGGAGAAAACGGTGCTGTCCAAGAAGTTCAACGACGGGCAGGACCTTTCGGGCGGGCAGTGGCAGCGGATGGGCATCGCCCGCGGGATCTATCGCGACGCCGCCGTCCTGGTCGCCGACGAGCCGACGGCCGCCCTCGACGCGAAGGCCGAGGCCCGGGTCTTCGCGGGGCTGAGGCACGCGAGCGTTTCCGGGGCGGGCAGGCGCACGACGATCCTGGTGACCCATCGGCTGGCCAACATCCGCTCCGCGGACCGGATCCTCGTGCTGGAGAAGGGACGGCTGATCGAGCAGGGCACGCACGCCGAGCTCATCGAGGAAGGAGGCGTCTACCACGAGCTTTACGAGATCCAGGCCCGTGCGTATCGCGGCGAGTGAGCGGGTAACCGGTGGACGGCAAGGACCCGATCCACCGGAGGGAACCATGTCCGACCAGGAAGACCGCGAAGCAGCAGACGGCCCGAGCCCGGCCGACGCCTCCGAAGAGGCTGTCCAGCTCAGCAGGCCCGACGGCGGCGAACCGGGCGACACAGAACCGGAGGAGATCGCCGAAGACGAGGGCATGCAGCGGGCCGCCGGGCCGGAGAGCCAGGCCGTCCACGTCGAGGACGCGTAGCCGTTTCCGGCTTCGGCGGTCACACTGTCCTGATGCCGGAGAAGATCGCCGAAGTGAACGGCATCCAGCTGTGCCACGAGACGTTCGGGCCGCCGGGCGGCAGGCCGTTGCTGATGATCATGGGTTTGGCGTCGCAGATGATCTGGTGGGACGACGAACTCTGCGAGAACCTCGCGGCCGAGGGGTTCTACGTCATCCGCTACGACAACCGGGACGCCGGCCGGTCCAGCCGGATGTCCGGCCGGGCGAACCTGCCGCTCGCGTACGCCCTGCGCACGGCGCCGTACTCACTGGCGGACATGGCTGGTGACGCCGCCGGGCTGCTGACCGCACTCGGCGTCGAGAGCGCGCACGTCGTGGGCGCGTCGATGGGCGGGATGGTCGCGCAGACGCTGGCCATCGAGTATCCGTCGCGGGTGCGGTCGCTGACGTCGATCATGTCGACCACCGGCAACCGGTTCGTCGGGCGGCCGAGCGCCAAGGCGATGGCGATGCTGCTTTCGGCGCCTCCTCGCGGCCGAGAGGAGTACGTCGATTCGCTGGTGCGCATCTTCCGCGTCATCGGCTCGCCCGGCTACCCCCTTCGACGAGGCGCGGATGCGGGAACGCGCGGAACGGTCCTTCGATCGCGGCGTCGATCCCGGCGGGACCGGGCGGCAGCTGGCGGCGATCGTTTCGAGCCGGGATCGCTTCCGCGCGTTGCGGAAACTCGAGGTGCCCGCACTGGTCGTGCACGGTTCGAAGGATCCGCTCGTGCACGTTTCCGGCGGCCGGGCGACGGCCCGTGCGCTGCGGGAGTCCGAAGTGGACATCGTCCCCGGCATGGGGCACGACCTCCCGCGCGTGATCTGGCCGCGGCTGACGCGCGGTCTGGTCCGGACCGCCGACCGCGCCGACGTCAAGACCCGGTGAGCGTGATCGAGCCCAGATGCGAGAAATGCGCCGCCACCCGTGAACCCGGGCGCACGTCGACCGCGTCGGTCATCCCGCCGGTGAGCACGATCCAGCCAGGCTCCAGCGCGAGCCCCCGAGCACCGAGGGTGTTGGCCGCCAGCGCCAGCGCTTCCGCCGGATGTCCCTGCACGGCCGCGCCGGTGGCGGTGTCGACGATCGCACCGTCGACCTCCAGAAGCGCCGCCTCCAGCGAGAGATCAACTGTGGACGGCTCGGCGCCGACCGGGCCCAGCGTGAAATAAGCCGAGAAACCGTTGTCCGCCACGGCGTCCGGCAGCCTGCCCCGATAGTCGCGGTAGCGGCTGTCGACGATCTCGATGCCGCCGTGGACCCGATGCACCGCCGCCATCGCGGTCGCCGCGGTGACACCGGGGCCCGCGAGCCGGTCACCCAGCACGAAAACCAGCTCGGGCTCCGCACGCGGGTGGATCAGCGACGGCACCGGGACGCCGGCGGGCAGCACCATCGCGTCGGTCAGCCACGCGAGCAACGGCGAGTCGATCCCCATCCGCCGCTGCATCGCACGCGAGGTCAGGCCCAGCTTGACGCCGATCACCGTCTCGCCGCGCACCCGCCGAAGCCGCAGTGCCTCGTCCTGGATCGCATAAGCGGTATCGACGTCCAAAGCGGGCCACGTGTCCGTCAGTGGCTCGCGTTCTTCCCCGGACAGCAGCGCTTCCGCCGCCTCACGCACACCAAGGCTCACGGCCGTTCCTCCCCGGAGAACTTCGCGGTGACACTGCCGAGCCCCGCCATCGTCGCGACGACGGTATCGCCGGGACTCACCGGGATCGCGCGCGTCATCGAACCCGGCAGCACGACGTGCCCCGGTTCGAGCGCGACACCGAGCGGCCCGACCGTGTTCGCGAGCCACACCAGCGCGTTCACCGGTGAGCCGAGCACCGCGCCGCCGGCCCCGGTCGCCGCGATCTCACCGTTCTGGTGCAGGACGCAGCCCACCAGCCGCAGGTCGATGTCGCCGATCGCGGTCGGCCTGCTGCCGAGGACGACACCGCCCGAGGACGCGTTGTCCGCGATCGTGTCGACGATGCTGATCTTCCAGTCCCGGATACGGGAATCGACGATCTCCAGCGCCGGGACGACGAAGTCCACCGCCCGCAGCGCGTCCGCCACCGTGACGCCGGGGCCGCGCAGCCGTGAGCCGAGCACGAACGCGATCTCCGGCTCGATCCTCGGCTGCAGGAAGCCGCCGACCGGGATCGGCTGGTGTTCGAGGTGGAACATCGAGGCGGTCAGATGGCCGTAGTCGGGCTGGTCGACGCCCATCTGCCGCTGCATTGCGGCGGACGCGAGACCGACCTTGTGCCCGCGCACCTCGTCGCCGCGTTCGGCCCAGTGGCGGACGAGCCGCTGCTGGATGCGGTACGCGTCCTCCAAGGTCGCGGCGGGATACGTCTCGATGAGGGGCGCGATCGGCTTGCCGGTCTCGTACGCGCTGAGCAGCGCGGCCGCGGCCTCCTGCAGCGTGCTGGCGTCCATGGGCTCCTTCCGACAGCCGAACTCTGCCCCGTCGCCTGTGCCCGCACAAGACGCCCGTTCCACTGGCCGGTACGCACGGATTAGGCCGAAAGGGTCTCGCACGCCCCCGATCATCACCTAGCCTGCACCCATGTCCGATTGGACGCTCTCACGGGCGAAGGCCAGGATCGACCGCCGCGAAGAGCTCGACGAGCTCACCGCGCGCATCCGCTACGAGGTGCGGGTGCACCTCAACGAGCCCACCGCGCACAACGCCTACGACGAGCTGACCGACATCTTCGCCATCGGGCACGCGGAGTGTTCGGCGCTGCTGAAGCACCGCCGTGTCCTGCCGCTGTGGGAGCGGCTGCTGCTCCAGCGCTACACCCGGCGTCTCTACGGCAAGGCGGTCTCGGCGACCGTCGGTGACCTCCCCGCCGACGCGGGGCCGGCGCCCGCGGCCGCGTTCGGCCCGGAGATCGCCTCCCTGACCCCGGATTCCGGTGACACGGGGGCGAAGTTCGACCTGCAGGGCCGCGGCCTGGTCAACGTCTTCCGGATCGCCGCCGGGCGGCACGGCGAGATCTGGCCGGACCGCCATGACGTCGCGACAACCTCCGCGCGCAGCGTCCTCACCTGCTCCGCGGTCTTCCTGCGCCGCCGCGCCTGGCACGTCGTCTGGCCGGTGTATCGGGTGCGGGGGCTGCGACTCTGGAAGCTCTAGGAATGCGCTGCCACCCGCCGTCGTTGAACCCGGTATGACCGATCGCGCCACCGAGATCCTCGCCGGATCGAAGACGATCGCCGTCGTGGGGCTGAGCCGCGATCCGGCCAAGGCCTCGCACGGGGTCGCCGCCGTGCTGCAGGCACACGGGTTCCGGATCATCCCCGTCCACCCCTCGGCCGACGAGCTGCTGGGCCAGAAGGTCTACCGCTCGCTCACCGACATCCCGGAGCCCGTCGACATCGTCGACGTCTTCCGGCCGTCCGAGGACACCCCGCCGATCGCCGAACAGGCCGTCGCGATCGGCGCGAAGGCGCTCTGGCTGCAGCAGGGCATCGTCTCCGCCGAGTCCCGCCGGATCGCCGAAGAAGGCGGGCTGGCTTACGTCGAAGACCGCTGCACCGCCGTCGTCCGAGCGGTCGCGAATCTGTCTGTGCGTTAGAAACGTACTTCGCCACGAACCCTCGCCGCGATTTTCCGGCGGGGGTTCGTTCATATCCGTGAACAGAAGAATGACCTTTGAAGTCATACACCGATTCTGATCAGCCGAACGAATTGGTCCAAACCGGTGATCTTGACGGGAAGCCTCCAAGCTGGGAAAACTTGTCCGGTCGCCAGTTTGTTAAGAAACCTTCCCTAGGGTGGGGCGAGCTGTTAACGTCCGAATCCGCTTAGCGGAAACAGGTGCCGATCACCGGCACCCCGGTCCATCGGAGGGCGAAGTGGGCACACCCCGCTCCCTGGATTCCAGTGGCACACTCGAGCGCGGACTCGCGGTTCTCGAGCATGTGGGCCAGAACCAGGAGATTTCCACCAACGCGATCGCCCGGCAACTGGGTCTCTCCCGGAGCGCGGCCTACCGCATCGTCGGCACCCTCAAGAATCTCGAATACCTCGAAGCCGATCGCACCACCGGCCGCGTGCGGCTCGGCACCCGGCTGGTCGAACTCGGCGCCCGCGCGATGGCCGCGACCGACCTCCACCGCTGCGCGCCGCGTTATCTCGCGTCGCTCGCCGAACGCAGCGGCGAGACGACCTATCTCGCCGTCCCGGACAACGACACGATGGTCTACGTCGCCACCGAACGCAGCGCCAACGCCGTCACCCTTGCCTGCCGCCTCGGCACCCGCCGCCCGCAGCACGCGACGTCGCTGGGCAAGGCGTGGCTGGCGGCGCTGCCCGAACAGGACCGCGTCGAACGCATCCGCCGGATGAAACTCGACAGTCTCACGCTCAAGACGATCAACGATCCGGCCCGGCTCCTCGACGACCTTGCCAGGACCAGCCGCCGCGGCTGGGCCGTGGACGACGTCGAGAACGAACCGGACGTGGGCTGCGTGGCCGCCGCCGTCCGCGACCACACCGGACGGCCGATCGCCGCGATCAGCATCGCGGGCCCCGCCGGCCGGGTGCTCCGCCGCACCGACGAACTGGGCGCGACGGTGGCGGGCACCGCGGCCGCGCTGTCGCTCCGGCTGGGTTACGTCCGCGCGCAAAGGGCCTGACGTGGGCTGGGTCCAGGACTACCAGCCGGCGGGCGGGCTCTGGCCGTCCGCCGCGCTGCGGCGCTGCCGATCATCGTGCTATTGGTGACGCTGGGAGTCCTGCGCCGATCGGCGCAGCTCTCGCCGGCGCCGGCGCTGATCACCGCGCTGCTGGTCGCGGTACTGCTGTATCGCATGCCCGCCGGGCTCGCCTTCGATTCCGCGGCCATGGGTCTCGTGGTCGGTGGCCTGGATCGCGTTCCACGCCGTGTACTTCCACAACGTCACCGTCGCGACGGGACGATTCGACGACATCAAGGCGGCCCTCGCCGGGTTCAGTGAGGACCGCCGCCTCCAGGCGACGGGCGATCGCGTTCGGCTTCGGGGCGCTGCTGGAAGGGATCGCGGGCGGCGGCTCGCCGATCGCGATCACGGCGGCGATGATGGCCGTGCTCGGTTTCCCGCCGGTGAAGGCGGTGGTGCTCGCGTTGCCGGCGAACACCGCGCCGGTCGCGTTCGGCGGCCTCGGCAATCCGCTGATCGTGCTCGGCAGGCTGACCGCGCCGATCCTCGGCATCAAACAGGAGCAGGCGACGGAACTGTTCTCGTCGATGGTCGGCCGCCAGCTCCCGTTGCCGGCGCTGATCGTCCCCGGCTTCCTGATCGTGGTCCTCGCGGGCTGGAAACGGATGATCGAGGTCTGGCCCGCCGTGCTGACGGCCGGGCCGTCGTTCGCGGTCATGCAGTTCGTCACCTCGAACTTCATCAGCCCGAGCCTCGTCGACGTCGTCGCCGCGCTCGCCGCGATGGCCTCGCTGTGGATCTTGACGCGGTTCTGGCAGCCGTCGGCGATCCGGCGTTTCGACGGCGAAGAACCGGTGCGGGCCGGGGCAAGCCTCGGCGCGGCGAAAGCCGGGCGCGGCGCGCTGTACGCGTGGGCGCCGTACATCATCCTGATCGCGGCGATCTTCCTGTCCCGGATCGGCACGATCTTCAAGAACCCGCCGGAATGGCTGGACCTGACGAAGCTGCTGCACAAGGCCGACTGGGTGTTCGCGTGGCCGGGACTGCACAAGGAGGTCGTCCAGCACGCGCCGATCACGCCGAAGGACACCCCGTACGCGGCGACGTTGACCGTCGATTCCTTTACTCGCCGGGAACGGTGGCCCTGATCGCGGCGATCGTGGCGGTCTTCCTGATGGGCGCGAAACCGCGGCTGCTGCCGGCGACCTACCGCCGGACGCTGCACCAGATGCGCTGGGCGCTGGGCGCTGGCGACGATCTTCATGATCCTCGCGATCGCGTTCGTCATGAACTACTCGGGTGCGACGCAGACACTCGGCCTGGCGCTGGCGACCACCGGGGTGCTGTTCCCGTTGTTCTCGGCCTACATCGGCTGGCTGGGGGTGTTCCTCACCGGATCGGACGCGTCTCTTCGGGCCGATGCAGGTGATTTCGGCTCAGCAACTGCACGTCGACCCGATCCTCGCCGGTGCCACCAACACCTCCGGCGGCGTGATGGGCAAGATGATCTCGCCGCGGAACCTGTCCATCGGCGCCACCGCGATCGGGCGATCCGGGCAGGAGGGCGCGCTGCTGCGGCAGACCTTCCTGTGGTCGGTCGTGCTGACCGCCGTGGTCGGGGGTATCGCGTTGCTTCAAGCGACCGTGCTGGAGTTCATGATCCCGTCGTGAGCGGGAATGCGGGAATGTCCACAATGGTCACCCGATCTTTACCGGCCATTGGGCTGGATGGATGAACGCCAGGTTCGTTCACCGGAATGGGAACTACCGTTGTCCTCATGCCCATGACGCTGATCAAAGGTACGTTCCAGCTCGTCGGAGCCTCACCGGACGGCGATTCGGTACGGTTCTATCCCGAAGATCCCCAGGCGACCAAGAAGGCGGGCCTGAAGGTCCGGCTCAATTCGCGGGGCGGGATGCAGCTTCGGCTCGACGCGATCGACGCGCTCGAAACGCATTACCGGGGCAGGGGAACCGGCGGGATGTGGCATCAGCCCGCGGAATTCGCCGACGCCGCCGCGGCGAACCTGCTGAAGGCCCTCGGCTTCAAGACGGTCGAACGCGATGAACGGGGAACGGTCACTTCGTCGACGCCGATCAAGGTACCCGGTCACATACTGACGCGGTTCGCCGACAAATACGGACGGGCGGTGGCGTTCGCCTTTCCCGGACAACGGCCGGGACGGTCGGCGGACCTTTCCAAGGTCCATCTCGACGTCAAAACGCTGAAGAACTCCGCGAACTACCGGCAGGTCGCGGACGGGCTCGTCTACCCGACGTTCTATTCACTGCTTTACCCCGATCTGCGTGACGCCTTGGCCGAAGCGGCGGTCGAAGCGCGCCAGAACGGGCTCGGGCTGTGGCCTCAGGACGTCACGAACTCCGGGTTCAAGCTCTCGTCGCGCCGGCAACTGGCCGACGAACTGGTGATCCTGCCGAAACTGTTCCGAAGGCTCGTCGACTACCTCGCGCTCGACGAAAGCGGCGGGGTCTCGCTGAGCGGCTTCTCCGACTTCCTCGATTCCCGCGACGACCGCCTGTTCACCGTCCCGGACGGGCACGCCACGGAATTCGAGACCTTGGTGAGCGTGAGGCGGCAGACCGTGAGCCTGACGATCGAGCCCGAGCGGACCGTCTTCATCGAGGCCTGAACCATGTCCCGTGTCGGCAAAAACACCGTACCTCCCTCCCCCTCCACCGTGCTCATCTGAAAGGTGGGAGAGGGAGCCGATGCGAGGACACGGTTCACGACGGCCGGAGGAGGCCGGCGGGCGGATGGAGACGGCTTCGAAACTCGTCGACGCCATCCGCGTCCTGGTCATGCGCTACTGCCGGGCGCGGATCGGCCGCCGTGCGGGCACCTACGACATCGCCGACGCGATCGCGAAGGACAGCTGCCGCGAGATCTTCGCCGGGGCGGCCGGCGCTCCCGCACTCCTCAGGTTCGCCTACGACGTCACGCGCGGCCTGGTGGACGACTTCCACCGGACCACCGCCGAGCTGCCGAACCCGCTTTCCGGGCTGCCGGGCCAGCAGCGCGAGATCATGGTGCTGCGGTCGCTCGTCGGGCTTTCCGCCGACGACACCGCGCTGGCGCTCGGCTGCTCCGTCCAGGCCGTCCGGCTGGGGCAGCACCGGGCGCTGAGCGCGTTGCGTCCTGCCCCCGCCTGACGCGTTTCGTCCTCTGGATGCGGTAGTTCGCGGCGCGAACTACCGCATCCAGAGGACTAATCGCGGCGGGTGCACTCCGCCGCCCGGTTCAGCAGCAGGGTGCGCTCGCGGTCGTTCCCGGTCATCCCGGCCGCGCGCTCGAACTCGGCGCGGGCCTCGTCGAGGCGGCCGAGCTTCGCCAGGAAGTCGCCGCGCACACTGGGCAGCAGGTGGTACGACTTCAGCGCGGGCTCCGGCACCAGCTTGTCGACGACCTCCAGCCCCGCCTCCGGGCCGACGGCCATCGACAGCGCCACCGCCCGGTTCAGTTCGATCACCGGCGACGGGTTCAGCTTCCCGAGCCCTTCGTACAGGACGGCGATGCGTGCCCAGTCGGTCTCGTCGCCCGTTCGCGCCCGCGCGTGACAGGCGGCGATGGCGGCCTGCGCCGCGTAGACGCCGAGAGCGCCGTCCGCCAGCGACTCGGCGAGCTCCAGCGCGGCGAGACCACGGCCGATCAGGAGCCGGTTCCATTTCGTCCGGTCCTGATCCATCAGCAGCACGGGTTCGCCGTTCGGCCCGACGCGCGCGGCGGCTCGCGACGCCTGGATCTCCATCAACGCGACGAGCCCGTGCACCTCGGGTTCCCTCGGCATCAGCCCGGCCAGGATCCGGCCGAGCCGCAGTGCCTCTTCGCACAGCGCCGGTCGCATCCAGTCCTCGCCCGCCGTCGCCGAATAGCCCTCGTTGAAGATCAGGTAGATGACCTCGAGCACCGAGGACAGGCGCGCGACCCTGTCCTCCCCCTCGGGCACCTCGAACGGCACCTTGGCGTCGCCGAGCGTCTTCTTCGCCCGGACGATCCGCTGCGCGATGGCGGTCTCCTTGGCGAGGAACGCCCGCGCGATCTCGTGCGTCTGGAGCCCGCCGATCATCTTCAGCGTCAGCGCCACCCTGGCCTCGGTCGACAGCACCGGATGACAGGCGGTGAACACCAGCCGCAGCAGATCGTCCTCGATATGCTCGTCGAGACCGGCGGTGAAGTCGGGATCCTCCTCGAACTCCAGCTCGCGGCCGATCTCGCCGAGCTTCTTCTCGTACCGCTCGTTGCGCCGGAAGGTGTCGACGGCACGGCGTTTCGCCGTGGTCATGAGCCAGGCGCCCGGGTTCCTCGGGACGCCCGACTCAGGCCACTGTTCGAGCGCGGCGACCAGCGCGTCCTGCGCCAGTTCCTCCGCGAGTCCGACATCGCGCGTCATCCGCGCGAGGCCGGCGATGAGGCGGGCCGATTCGATCCGCCACACCGCGTCGATCGCCGAACGGGGGTCTGCTGTTGCCGTCACGCCGACCAATCAACATCGTCGGCGCGACGACCGCAACCACTAGTTCGCTCCGGACTGCTCCCGCAGCTTCTGCTCGCGCTCGACGATCTCCGGTGTCGCGTTGTCGAAGTCCTCCAGCTCCGCGATGCGGCGGATTTCGATCTCGCCCTCGCGGAACGGCGCGCGCTTCATCCATTCGACGACCTCGGCCCTGTCCTTGACCTGCAGGATCCAGAAACCCGCGATGAGCTCCTTGCTCTCGGCGAAGGGCCCGTCGACGACCCTGGCCTCGTTGGTGCCGGAGTACTGGATGCGGAAACCCTCGGCGCTGGGGAGCAGGCCTTCACCCGCGAGCATGACGCCGGCCTTCACCAGTTCCTCGTTGAACTTCCCCATCTCCTGAAGGTCCTCGGCGCTCGGCTGCGCACCGGCCACGTCGGTCTTCTCGTCGCTCTTGACAATCACCATGAACCGCATCTCGCGTCTCCGTTCCCGGCGGGGCTCGTCCCTGCCACATCTACGCGTCGATCGGGCATCCCCGGTTTCGACACGGTCCCCGAACTTTTTCCGCGGATATTCGAGCAGCCGGAAAATCGCAGGTCAAGGCCCATGAGAGGATATTCCCTCGTGGCAGCACTCCCCCAAACCCTCCGCTCCGCCCTCGACGAAGAGCTGGGCAAGTACCCGCAGAACAGGCTGACGCAGTCCGTCGAGCGGCTCAGCACGCGCTACCGCGAGAACAACCCCGCGAGCGCGCCCATCCTCTCTTCCGAGGTCGACATCGCGGCGTACGCGGGCTACCGGATGCCTGCCACGTACGCGGCCGTACACGCCGTTCTCGCCGAAGCCGCCCTTCGCGCTCCTGGGTTCGCTCCCCGGACGCAGATCGACGTCGGCGGCGGGACCGGTGCCGCGATCTGGGCGGCGGCCGGCGTGTGGCCGTCGCTGGAGGAAAGCACCGTCGTCGAGCAGGTCCCGGGCGCGATCGCGCTGGGGCGGCGGCTCGCGGGGAACGCCGGCGACAAGGCCGTCCGGGGCTCGACCTGGCGACGTGGCCTGATCGACCCGGCCGCGCCCGCGCCGGAGGCCGATCTGGTGACCCTCTCCTATGTCCTCGGGGAGCTGCCCGAAGCCCGCAGGGCCGACGCCGTCCGCTGGCTGTCGGCGAAGGCCGGGATGCTCGTCCTGATCGAACCCGGCACCCCCGCCGGCTACGAACGGATCGCCGAAGCGCGGGATCAGCTCGTCGGGCTCGGGCTCTCCCTGGTCGCGCCGTGTCCGCACGAAGGCGCGTGCCCGATCCCGCGCGGCAAGGACTGGTGCCATTTCTCCGCGCGTCTCCCGCGCACCGGCCTGCACCGCCAGCTCAAGTCGGGAACGCTCGGCTTCGAGGACGAGAAGTTCTCCTACGTCGTCGCGTCGCGCACGGCACCGGAACGCGCCGAAGCCCGCATCCTGCGGCATCCGGCCAAACGCAAGGGCATGGTCGGCCTCTCCCTCTGCGCCGGAGCCGGGCTCACCGAAACGATCGTCACCAAACGGCACGGCCCGGCCTACCGCGCGGCCCGCGACGCCGAATGGGGCGACGCCTGGCCCCCTCAGTCCACAGTGGACTGAGGACCTCGCCGCACCTGATTGCCGACGGCGGCGAGCAACGCGCCGAGGGCCGGATTGTCGTTGCTCCGCCGCCACATCAGTTCGAGTTCGACCGGGCGGTTCTCGACACCGTCCACCGGACGGAGCACCACCCCCTCGAAGCGCAACGCGGCCGCCGCGGCCGGCACCAGCGCGACCCCGATCTCCGCCTTCACCAGCGCGAGCACCGTATGCACCTGACAGGGGTACTGCGTGTACTCCGGCAGCACCCTGGCGGCGCGGAACACCGCCACGACCAGGTCGTGGAAGTAGCGGCCCTCCGACGGCGAATACATGATGAACGGTTCGCCGTCGAAGTCGCGGACTTCGGGATTCTTCTCGCGCCGCGCCAAAGGATGCGCCGACGGCAACGCCGCCAGCAGCGGCTCCCGCCACAGCGGCAGGGTCACGACGTCGGCTCCCGTGACCGGCGGCCGGATCATGCCGAGATCGATCCCACCCGCCAGCAGTTCCGCCACCTGCGCCGCCGTCACCATCTCCCGGAGTACTAGATCGACGCCGGGCACCTCGGCGTTCGCCACGGCGATGACGCGTTCGAGGTAGGAATACGCCGCCGTGGCGGTGAAGCCGAGCGTGACGACCCCGGCCTCGCCTTTCTTCGCCCCCCGGGCGTACAGCGTCGCCTCTTGCACCGAACGAAGGATCTTCCTCGCCTCGGCCAGAAAAACCCGTCCTGCCGGGGTCATCCGGACCGTGCGGTGCGTCCGGTCGAACAGCTCGACCTCCAGTTCGCGCTCCAGCAACTGGATCCGCCTGCTCAACGGCGGCTGGGTCATCGAGAGCCGCTCCGCCGCCCGGCCGTAGTGCAGTTCCTCGGCCACCGCAACGAAACTCACCAGCTGCTCCAGGGAAAACACCCAGCCAGTCTAGGTATCGCCGAAGGGCGGACAAGCGCCGAATCGGTATCGTTCAGCGCGGGATTTCCACCGTGCGGTCGATGATCCCGGTCGCCACGGAGAGGATCTTGCGATTGTTGCTCCGCGCGTAGGCGCGCAATACGCCGAACGCGTCGTCGACCGAAACCCGGAGCCGCTCGGCGAGAACGCCTTTCGCCTGCTCGATGATCACCCTGCTGTTCAAAGCCGCCTGGAGCTGCGCGGTGATGATCTCCTGCCGCTGCCACATCCGGTGATGCAGGATGCCGATCGTGGCGATGTCCGCGAGCGCCTGCCCCAAGCACAATCCGTCGTCGTCGAGCGACGCGGGCCGGGTGTCGAACAGGCTCAGCGCACCGATCACGTCTTCCCGAAGCCGCATCGGCAAGGTGTACACGGAGCGGAATCCGGCGTTTTCCGCCTCTCGGGAGAACTTCGGCCAGATTCCGCCCGCCCGCGCCAGATCCGGGCAGTCCACCGGCTCGGCGCGCCGGTAGCAGTCCAGGCACGGCCCCTCCGAGTTCCGTAGCTGGAACAATTCGAGCAGGCGGGTCTTTTCCTCGGACGCGGCGACCATGGTGAGGGTGCCGCGCGGGTCGGCGAGCACCAGCCCGGCGGCAGGGACACCGAGTAGTTCGACGCATCCGCAAGCGAACAGATCGAGGAACTCGATGAGGTCGAAGTCGTCGACGAGGGTGTCCGCCAACTGGACGAAGGTCTCGCGCAAGCCGGCCGTCAGGTCGATCATCGTTTCTGATATCTCCTCAGGCTCACGCCCGTCATGGTTCGGACCGGAACGTGACCCGGCGAAGCACCACGTCCATGGCCACCTCGTCGAGCCTCCTGTCGTTGGTGTAGGCATAGGCACGCAAGCGCGCGAGCGCGTCCGCGAGCCCGACGCCGAGCTGGACCGACACCATGCCCGCGGCCTGATGCACCCGGTCGCGATGGCCGGTGAATCGGCGATCGATCAATCCGGCCAGCCCCGGCCCACCCGTGTCGGCCTCGGCGACGGCGAGGGTGATCACCGCATCGGCGCAGACGAGTGCTTGCGCCCTGCCCTCCCTTGACAGGGATCCGGCGAATTCGCGATAGCAGTCGACAACGCCCACTTTGATCGCACCGGCCTGAATCGGCACCGCGATGATCGATTTCACGCTTCGGTCAATCGCCTCCGGCGCGAACATCGGCCATCGGAGTGCCGCCTCCGAACTGGTCAAATCGGTTACGACGACGAGCATACCGCCGCGCGCCACTTCCACCGCGGGACCTTCGCCAAGGGTGAACTGCAGATCTTCCAATTCGCGGCTGCGTTCGTCGGTGGCGAAGACCGGCTCGGCGAGACCTTCCCCGGGGGTGAGCACGAGCCCGACACCCGCCGCGTCGAGGACCTCTCCGCAAATGACGCAGGCGTGTTCGATAGAGACCGGTGAATCGGTTTCCGAAGCGAGAAAACACATCTTCGCCCATACCGAAGCGGCGCGATCATGCCGTCGAATCGCCATGGCGTGCCTCCCGGCGTTGCCCGATATCGGACGGGCCCGCCGGGATCAAGAGCGAACAGCGCGTACGGCTTGTCCGCACCAAGGACCATTCTTCCATGTTTCAGTGACGAATTCCCCTGCCCCAATGGCCCGTTCGGCCGGTTCCGGCTCACCGGTCCGCGCCTAGGGTGGATCCGAGACCGCTTGTCCCCGGCCCCCGGCAACGGCACTCGCCGGCGAGCTTTGGAGGGGCCATGTGCGTTCGCATTCTCGAAACCCGCGCCAAACGGGAGAACCCTTTTGTCCGGTTGTTGACCCGCATTCAGCTCAAGGCGTCCTGGCGCTGAGCACAGGCGCGCAGCCTGCTGATCGCGCGGTGCTTGGTCACCCGCACACGTGATGACGTCGTCCCGAGCGCCGCCGCGGTCTCGTTCGACGTCAGCTCGCCGATCACCCGCATTCCCAGCACCTCGCGGTGGGAGATCGGCAGCGTCCTCATCAGCCTGCCGAGCCGGAGGCCGAGTTCGGTCCGCAGGGCGCGTTGCTCGGGTTCCTCCGCGGCCCCCGCCGGACGTTCGGGGAGTTCACCGGTCAGCACCTGCTTGCTCCGCGCGGCCTTCCGGAAGACGTCGGCGACCTTGTTCGCCGCGATGGCACGCAGGAGGAATACGAAGGAGCCTCCGCGGCGGCCATGTCCGGGGACCGCGACGAAGACCGCGAGGCAGATCTCCTGCGCCACGTCGGCCGGCTCGAGATAGGTCAGCTCATGGCCGCTGAGGCGGGTCTCGACGTACTGCCGCGCCCACGGCATGAGTGCGGTCATGAGGTCGTCCATGGCGTGCGGCGCGCCGTCCACCGCGGCCTTGGCGAGGCCGTCCCAGCCGGCGGGGGAAATCCACGTCTCACCGCCGCCGGTTCTTCGTCTCGGAAACTCGTCGCTCATGTCCCGCTCCCCACGGATGAGAAAACCCGGCCGCCGGGGTCCAGGACGGAACCCGGCCCACGGTAGCCGACGAATCCGGCCACCTCAATCGACGAAAGGCCCGCGACAAATTGTCCGGCCCGGCGGAAAACCGGACAGATTACCACCAATGGTCTGGACATCTCCGCGTCCGGCGACGTAACTTCCCGTGCTGAGACCCCTCGCCAAGGTCACGCCCAGGCCGGGAACGCGCCCCCGGCCGACATCCGCAAGCACCGCCGCGGCGCGTCCGCGCTCCGCGACGGGATTCCGCCGAGGAGTGAACTGTGCGCATCCGCAAGAAGATCCGGCGCGTCTTGACCGCGTTGGCGGTCGCTCTCCCCCTGGTCACCGGGGTGTCGGCGCTTTCGGCACCCACCGCGGTCGCCGCGGGCCCCGATCCGCTGCCACTGACCGTCACCAACAACTCGAACCGCTCCGACGCGGTCCACCTCTACGTGCTCGGCACGAACCTCAACACCGGGAAACTCGGCTACGTCAACGCCGACGGCGCCTTCACCCCGTGGCCGCCGGGCGCGAACCCGCCGAGCCCCGCGCCGGACGTCTCGATCGCGGGCCCCGGCAACGGCGGCTCGACCACGCTGCGGATCCCGCGGATGCTCTCGGGCCGCGTCTACATGTCGTTCGGGCAGAAGATCAAGTTCTTCCTGACCCCGGACGGGCTGGTGCAGCCCGCGCCGTGGGCCGACGGCGACCCGAACCGCGACATCCTGTTCGACTGGAGCGAATTCACCTACGACAACGGCGGGCTGTTCATCAACAGCTCGCAGGTCGACATGTTCAGCGTGCCGCACGCCGTCGGGCTCACCAACGGGGCGGGGACGAACAAGGAGGCCGGGCGGCTCAAGGCGGGTGGCCGCGAAGCCCTCTTCAACGCCGTCCAAGGACAGTCCGGTTTCTCGAACCTGGTGTACAACCGGCTGCGGGTGCTCGCTCCCGGCAAGGGGCTCGACACCGGCAAGTTCAGCGGGACCTACCTCGACGGCTACGTCACGAGCGCCTGGAACGCCTACAAGTCGACACCGCTGACCGTGGTCCCGTTCGAGGCCGAACCCGGCAAGAAGTTCACCGGCCGGACCGGCGGGGACGACGTCCTGCGCTTCACCGACACCTCGGGCGCCACGGTGGCGTCGTTCAGCAAGCCGAGCACCCGTGACGTCTTCAACTGCGACGGGCGGCTGCACGCGCCGAACGACCAGGTCGTCGGCCCGATCGCGCGGACACTGTGCGCGGCGCTGCACCGCTCGACGCTCGGCACCCTGCACACGCAGCCGACCTACGACGCGGGCCAGTTCTACAAGCAGCCCGTGACCGACCACTACTCGCGGATCGTGCACGAGCAGATGGTGGACGGGAAGGCGTACGGATTCGCCTTCGACGACGTCGGGCACTTCGAATCGCTGGTGCACGACGGGGACCCGCGGACCGCGCGGATCATCCTCACCGCGTTCTAGGGGCGCGCCTCACCGCGCCCCGCTCCCGATCCGCCAGGCCGACATGCCGATCCCGCTCGGCACGCGCGAGAACGACGGCGGTTCGGGAGTGCGGGCGCGCTCCAGCTCCACCGGCATGTATCGCACGCATTTCCGGTGCCATTCCAGGATTCCGGCCATCCAGTCCTTGAGGTGGTCCGCGTACCCGGTCAGCGCCGTGCGGACGTCGTCGCCGAGCCCGAGGTCGTCGCACATCCGCGGCAGGCCCTCGCCGTCGAGCTGCTCGAACTGGTCCAACCGCGCGTTCATCAGCCGGGCGGCGATGTCGCGGGCCTCGATCCGGTCCACCGCCAGAAACCGTTCGACCACGTACACGAGGTTGTGCACCTCGCCCTCGTACTCGATCTCCTTCTGGTACGAGAACAGGTCGTTGGCGAACGCCGCGTAGTCCTGTGCCGCGGTGTCGAGTTCGGACAGCACGCGGTTCTGGAAGAGCTCCGGCGGCACGACGTCGCCGAGTTCGAGGAGCGCGAGGCTCTTCGTCAGGTCGGAGCCGAACGTCCGCCGCCGCGTCTCCACGTAGTCGACCGGGTCGGGGACGCGGTTCTGCGCTTGGTTCCCCACCTCCCACACCCAGCTCGCGGTCATGCTCTCGACCGCCCGCCGGAACTCCGCCCGCCCGTGCGGGGTCAGCGGTCCGGCGGTGCGGCCCCACAGATCCGCGAGGCCTCGCTCGACCGGGTTCGACGGCTGCGGCATCGGCTCGCCGCCGAGCGGCATGAACAAGGAAAGCCGGTCACTGCACAGTTTCGCGGCGATCACGTCGCGTTTCGCACCGAAGACCAGAGGGAAGTAGTCGTCGCCGTAGGTGCCCCAAGTGAGCCAGTCGGTCGACAGCTTCAGCCGTTCGAAGTCCGCGTCCGCGTCGATCATCGCGGCGCAGTGCGCCAGGTCGATGCCGAGATACCGGCGCTCGTCCCAGACCCCCTCGTCGAACATCCCCATCTCGCGCGCCCAGCCCGGCCCGTACGCGCGGGCGGCGGCGAGGTGGGGGCTGGTGCGCACGGGGTACGGCATGCGGAATTCCGGCAGGGGCAGCTGCCCGACCTTCGCGAACGGCGGGGGCGCCTGCTGCCGCACCCGCTGGACCAGCCCCAGCCGGTTCGGCGAGAGCCCCGTCGGCTCGGTCACGCCCTCGTTCATGTACCGGCTCGACCGCACGTGCCATTCGTGTCCGCCGGACTGCCAATCCTGCAGGCCTTTGACGTAAAGGCCGACCGCGATCTGCTCGGACAGCGAGACGTCGCGTTCGGCCAGCAGCGCGGGCACCTCGACCAGCGCGGTGTTCTCGAACTGCTGCAGCCGCGAGGTCAGCAGGTCGTTGGTGAGATCGGCGGCCTCCTGCGTCGGGCAATCGAGGAATTTCTCGAAGACGAGGACCGCGTTCGAATTCTCCCCCTCTTCGCGCACTTCGCGTTGGTAGGAAAAGAGATCGTTGCGAAGGTGGACGGCGTCGGCGAACGTGTCGCGCAGGACCTCCATCGGCCTGGTCGCCGCGATCTCGGCCGGCACTTCGGCCCCGACGGCGTACTCGATGAGGTTCGCCGACCACGGCGCGCCGCCGACCCGGCGACGCATCTGGACGTATTCGATGGGGTTCGCGATCCGGCCGCGGTCGATGTTGTCCAGTTCCCAGAGCGATTCGACCATCAGGTTGTGCGTACTGGTGACGAAACGCCGTCGCCAGGCCTCCGACATCGAGGGAATGGTGCGCCCCCAAAGGTCTTCGAGCCCGGCCTCGGCGGGATTCGCAGGCTCCGGCGATGTTTCCCCCGGCCCGGTCATGAACAGTTCCAGGCGGTCCAGATAAGCCTTCGCACCCTCGATGTTCCGGGTGTACTTGAATTGCGCGAGGAAATCGTCGTCGAAGAAGAACACCCACACGTACCAGTCCGTGACCAGATCGAGGGACGGCCCGTCACAGTCCGGATGGGTGTGCGCGCAGAGCAGCGCGTAGTCCATTTTCGCCAGTGCCTGTTCGGTCCAGACGACGTCACCGGACGGCGAGGGTGAATCGAGCATCCCCATTCGCCTCGCCCAGGCCATACTGTGCGCCCGCGCCGCTTCGAGGTGCGGATTCATCCTGGCCGGATGCGGCACGTAGAACTCGGGCAAGGTGAAAGCCTGCATCTGCGAGCGCCTCCCGGGCCGATGTCGGATCCGTTCCGACGTTTCCAGCCCGCTGCCGCGCCGGGCAACCGTCCACCCGAGCGATTCGCTGTGCCATGGAGTGAATCAGTGCCAAAGGGACGCCGAATCGACATACGGCGCCAGCAATCCGGTCAATACCTCGTCGCCGTTCCCGTTCAATGCGTCCTCGGCGATCCGGCGGGCGACACCGGCCAGGAAATCGGCGGCCTGCACCCGCGGATCGGTCCGTGAATCCACGAACCTCACCCCGGCCAATCCCGGGCTCGACTCGATCCGGGCGAGCCGGTCCCCTTTGAGCGACGGTTGTTCGTCGTGGACGAGGAAGACCTGCTCCCCGCCCTCGCTCCAGTATTCGACGGCGCGCAGGATCGCGGGCACCAGCGGATCGAGGATCTTGGCGTCACGTGCCGCGGCGACCTTCACCCTCAATTCCGCGGTGTCCCCGGCCATCGCGAAGAACGACCCCGCCGCCGGATCCCCGCGATTCCTGGCCCGCAGCACGTCGTTGAACGCGGCGAGGAGTTCGTCGTCCGGCCGGATCTCCGGCCCGGCGAGCGCGCGCAGTTCGTTCGCCAGCAGCCGCTTCTTGTCCACGAGGTACACGTGGGCTCGCCCGTGGACCGGGCCGAGCGGCCCGAGGAACCATTCGAGGACTCGCCGGTGTTTCGTCCGGAGGAGATGGTTCGCCTTGTACTCGACCGCCGGCGAACGGATCCTTCGCCGCAGTTCGACCAGGCAGGCGGCGGCCTCTTCGAGACTCAGCCGGACCCCCGCGTGCGCGAACACGTCGGTCTCCCCGCCGATCAGTTTCTCGCCCTCGGACCCGGACTCGTCACAGGCGATCTCCAGGGGCACGCTGCGCATCGTGCCCGATCACCCCGGCGACGTCGACCCGGTTACGCGGGATCGGGCAGTGGCTCACCGGTCTCGAGCAACGTCTTGAGGCTCGACAGGATCGACGGCCAGCCGCCCTTGACCATCTCCAACGCGGTGCTGCCCGGGTCGAAACCGTCGTGCACCACGGTCAGTTTCACCGTGTCGCCGACGGGTTCGAGATCGAAGGTGACCTTCGACCGCGATTCGGCCTGGAGCTTCGCCGACACGTCGTCGTCGAGCCCCACCGACTTCGCGAACTCCGGCGTGAAGGTGTGCCACGTGTAGGACAGCCGCCGGTACGGGTCGGATTCGAGGACGACCTGTCCGGGGTCCTCCAGCTTCACGCCGAGCTGCTCCCAGGCCATCGTCGACCCGGGCTTCCAGTCCGAGGTGAACTCACAACCCCAGTACCGCTTGGTGAAGGCCGGATCGGTGAGTGCCCGCCAAAGCCGCTCCGGCGTCGTCCTGATGTAGCTCGTGTACACGAATTCGTCGGTGCTCATGGGTTCCTGCTCCAATGCCTTCTTGAGGTCGGCGAGCGCGTCGACGCGGCCCTGGTGGTAGCGGTCGATCCAGCGCTCGGCGATCGCGTTGATCGGCTCCGCGTTCACGTAGTGCAACTTCTCGCGGCCACGGCGCACCGTGGTCACCAGATTGGCCGCTTCCAGGACACCCAGATGCTTGCTGACCGACTGCCGCGCCATGTCCAGTCCCGCGCACAGCTCACGCAGGGTCTGCCCGTTGCGGGCGTTCAGGTCGTCGAGCAACCGGCGACGACTGGGGTCCGCCAATGCCTTGAAGACCTCGTCCATGCCGCTCTCCCTGATATGCAGCCGCTTGACTGCCTTTGCAGATTAGGCAGCTAAGTGGCTGCATGTCAAGCGGCAGGCTCAGCCGTTCCCCGGCCACCAGGTTGTGTCACGTTTCCGGTGGCTACCTCGTCGACGTGGTGACACTTCCCCCCGAAGGAGTTCCCATGCCGACCCCGTTGCGCGTCGCGATCGCCGTGCAGACCCTGGCCGTCTTCCTCACCCCCATCTCCGCCGGTCTCCTGCTGACCGTGCCGAGCGGCCACGCACTGCACAGCGCCACGTCCTACACGCTGTTCATCGTCGCGACGCTGCACGTGCTCACCGCGATCCTCGTGTGGCGGCCGGGCGGCGGCTCCCCCGAGCCGATCCTGCCGGCGGCCGTGTTCCTCGGGCTCACGCTGGTACAGGTGTTCCTCGGGATCGCGCACGTGACCGCGGTCCACGTCCCGCTCGGGGTCCTGCTGTTCGGTTTCAGTCTCCTGCAGCTGAGCCGGATCCGCCCGGCGCGGGAAGCGGCGGTCCCGAACGCCTGACCCAGGGTCCGCCGGGCTTTCACTCCTTGTTCGGCACCAGGTACAGCTCCTGCTTCCCGAGAGTCGGCGCGTCGAGCGTCCAGTGCGCGAGCGCGTCCGGCGGCGGGGCCGCCAGCCGGCGCAGCACGAGTTCGGGACGGCGTGGCCGGACGTCGAAGTCGAAGAAGGCGTAGTTCACGCGGAGTATCGCGCGGATCCAGCGGTTCTCCTCGCCTCGCGCCTCGATCGCGGCAGGCAGCAGGCCACGGTCGGAGAAGACGTCGACGACCGGGCAGCCGCAACTGTAGGCGAGGACGCCGATTTCGCCCGCGCTGCCGACGATCCGGCCTCCGGCGAGCGTTCCCAGTTCCGCTCCGATACGGGCGTACTGCGCGCTCGACGTGTAGTTCGACGTGAACGGCGCGTACGTGCGGGGAAGTCCTGCAGCCGCGTACGCGATCAGACCGGCGACGATCAGCGCGAGCACCCCGCGGACCATGATCCGGTGGGAAACCGCTACGGCACAGACGACAACGGTCGCCGCGGTGAGGCCGGGGCCGTAGTACCAGTGGTAGGGCGGGACCGCCAGCAACACGTAGCCGAGGTGGTAGAGCAGACCGCCGAGGGCGAGCAGCACGAACGGCCGCAGCCCGGCGGGGATCGTGCGCAGCCGGACGGCCAGTGTCGCCACGGCGAGGACCGCGAGGACGGCGGGAAGGAACGCCAGCACGGCCATCACCGGCGAAGTCCGCGCGTAGAACAGCGGGCCGTTGCCGAAGTTCCAGGCGCCCCAAGCGTGTCGCGCGCCTTGGAGAGTCTTGATCACGACGGTGTCCGGTACCGCCGCGCCGAGAACCACCCAGCTGAAGCCGAACCACGGCAGCGTGATCAGCCCGGCGCCGAGCAGGGCACGTCCCGTGCCGGGACGGAGGAAGACGGCGAGCACCACCGCGAACACGATCAGGTCCAGCCGGACCAGGGCGAGCACGCCGGCTGTCAGACCGAAGGCGAATGGGTTCTTTTCGACGGCGAACACGGTGAGCCAGCCCAGGACCGCCGCGCCGAGGGTGACCTCGAGCCCGATCGACGAGAGCAGAAGCGGGTTCGCGGTCAGCGCGGCGAGTGTCAGGGCGGGGAACCGGGGCGACAGCCCGGCCGCCGCGCCGAGTCTGCGCAACGCCAGGGCGAGAAGGACCTGGCACAGCACGAACAGCGCTCCGGCGGCGAAGACGGCGTCGCGGACGAAGATGGTCAGGGCCGCCAGGATGAGCACGTTCGCCGGCGACGTCGCGGTGTTCGACGTCGCGTCGGCGAGCAGGCCCCAGTGGCCGTGGAAGGCGACGTTGCGCGCGTACGCCAGCGTGATGAACGTGTCGTCGATCAAATGCGGCCGGGCGAGCAGGAACACCACCGCCGAGAGCACCGCTACGGACAGGGGCATCCGCCAGGACGTCGCCTGGTTGTCCGTCGTCCGGACCTGTTCCATGATCATGGCTTGATATGGCTCCTCCGACCCGGAAAGTTGCGCGCAACGTTCGGCCGGTGCCGGCCACAACCAGGGCGTGAGCAGTCTCGCGAGCGAGGTGGGGGTACCGGTGGAAAAGACCGGTGACCGGGAACTGTGGGCCCGCGCGGCCGGCGGCGACGAGGGGGCGTTCAGTGAGCTGTTCGAGCGGCACGCCGAGGCTCTGTGGAACTACACGTATCGCCTGACCGGTTCGTGGAGCAGCGCCGAGGATCTGGCGTCCACGACGTTCCTCATCGCCTGGCGGCGGCGGGCCGAGGTGACCCTGGTGCGGAACAGCGCCCTGCCGTGGCTCTACACGGTCGCGGCCAATGTCGCCCGTGACGAGCACCGCGGTGCTCGTCGCCGGCTGCGGCTCCTCGGGAAGATCCCGGCACAGCCCGCCGTATCCGACCACGCCGATTCGGTGGCCGAGAAGATCGACGGCCAGCGCCGGCTGGGGCAAGTCGCCGAAGCCGTCCGGTCGCTGCCGAAATCGCAGCGCGAAGTCGTCGAACTCTGCCTGGCCGCCGAGGTGAGCATCGCTGACGCCGCGGAGTTGCTGGGCATCGCCGAGGTCACCGTCCGCGCCCATCTTTCCCGGGGACGAGCCCGGCTGCGTACGTTGCTGGAGGAGAAATGAGCGGCGAACCCGTGTACCCGCCTCGCCAGGCGATGCCGGACGAGGTCCGCGCCCGGATGCGATCGGCCGTCCACGAGGGGATCGCGAAGCCGCGGCGGACGGCGCGCGTCTGGTACGCCGCCGCCGCGGCGGTCGTTCTCGTCGCGTCCGGCGTCGCCGCCGCGACGCAGCTGCTCCGTCACCAGGGCGCGGACCCCGGCCCCGAGCCTGCCGCCGGCGGGCTCAACCTGGACGTCGGGCTGGCGACGTCGTCGCTCGACCGCTGCTGGGCCGCGGTGCGAGCCGCGGGCAAGACGGACCGTGTGCCCCCGCGCGAGGAATGGATTCCCTTGTTCACGGACGTCATGCTGGACGTTTCGGTCGTCGCCGCGACGGCGGCGGGCAAGCCGATGTTCTGCGAGACGACGCTGACCACCGTGACCGTGTCCGACCCGAACGCCGCCCCCGCGTATGTGCCGGGCACCCGCACCGGGCTGCTCCTGCAGAGCTCGACCGGGCTGATCGGCGGGGTGCTGGATCCGGCCTGGCCGGGTGCGGGTCTCGCATTCCAGGCCGAGGATTCCGGCGGCGGGGACTCCGTGGAAGCTTCGCCTCTGTCACATCAGTTCGTCTCGTTCTCCTGGACCGACCCCGCGAAGACGCAACTGACCGTTTACGAGGCCGCCCGAGCGACGACTACGAGCCTGCCACCGGCTCCGGCGCCGCTGCTTTCGGCCGTCGATCGCCCGATCGCCCCGGCCGACCGGACCTCGCCCGCGGGACGTGCGCTGGGCGAATGTCTGTCCGGCGCGGTGGACGCCATCTCCGACGTGGCGGGCTACAGGCCGGGCGCGCTGCTGGACAAGGACGGCTATCAGGTCGTTCTCGGCCGTTTGGGCGACCGGAGTCTGGCGTGCACGACGGTTCCGGACCCGCGGCGTCCCGGTCGGATGAAGATGCGTGTCTACCAAGACCATTTCGAGATCCCGCCGGAGCAGCCCCGGAATATCCCGATGCAGCCCCTGGGTGGCGTGGAAGACGGTGGTGACCGGGGCAACTCCCGGACGCCGTTCGCCGGGACGCGGCTGCCGGCGACGGCGGTGACGGTGACCTGTGACTTCGGCGCCGGACTGACCTCGACAACCGATGTGGTCGACGGGACCTTCGTGGTCTTCGTACCGAAAGAGGTGAATGACCCGTTCCCGCAAGGGGTCCGCATTCAAGCGCGTGACGCCAACGGCACGGTCGTGTTCGCAGGGACGCTGTAGCCGGGTCGCCGGCCCGCGACCGCCAGATCGTGTCCAGTGGCGCCACCGACGCGAGAAATGAATATCGTTTTGGCCTGCGAGATCGGAATACGAAGACTCTTGTCTCGTCTTGCGATCTCCTGCGAGGCCCGAGTAGCACAAGACCCCTTCTCTCGGCTCATCCGAGAGAAGGGGTCTTCGGGTACTTAGAGGCGTTTAGAAACCGCCGTAAAACCACCAACTGCCGCCGTTCTGGAGCGACCAGTAGCAAGGGTCACTGTAGTTGAACAGAACCCTGGCGCTTTCGCACTCCCCTTCGGTTGCGAACGGGCCGTAGTAGTCGCCTGCCTCTTTCGCGCTTGCCACGCCACCCAGCGAGAGGGTCATCACCGCGACGACTCCCGTCCCGATCACCAGGTTCTTCAAAGCACGCTTCAAGTTCACATACTCCTGACCGCTTAAGTGATGCTTCGTCGAGGCGCTGATCAGATTCGCCACAGAGGTCGCCCCCAGCAAGAAATCCCCAGATGATCAACACCGAAAGGTTTTCTATCACACCAAGATGCGCGGCGCAACTCGCCAACCAGCGCAGCCTGAGCCTTACCCCGCGAGCGACAGAATTCGCGTTCCGGCTTCGCCTACCGCCAGCCCGGTCCATAAAAGCATGAATGGACGATGGCGCCACGAAGAGCCAGGCGCCTTTGTCTCGAACACCATGCTTTCGGGGCACCTGCCCACGGTCGCCGTCACAACAGAGAGTGCGTCGATCGGCGGACTCACCACGCCGGCGCGCGAACCTCGCCACCCTCGGGACCCGCGCCGGCCACCCCGGATGCGAGAAGGTCGAGGTCCGGGTGGCCAGAACCTGTCGAAGGAGGCCGATCCGAACACGTGGCGGATGTGGTGGACCGAAGTGGAGGTGCCCACCGGCGTTCACCAAGTGTTCTGCCGCGCCACCGACAAATCCGGTACACCCGGCGCGGGCACCGTTCCCGACGGTGCGACCGGCCGGCACAACGTGCCGTTCACCGCCGCCTGAGAAAGATCGGCGAACGACCAATCCGCGTCACCGGCCGCCACGAATCACTTTGCGAGAAGACGAAACGAGTCGTCCACAGTGGACAAGACTTTGCCGCCTCAAGCAATGGAGTGGTTTTCGTGAACAAGATTCGCGTCGCAGGTATCGGTTTCACCGCGGTCGCCGCACTGGCGCTCTCCGCGTGCAGCGGTGACGACAACGCTTCGTCCGGAAATGCCAGCACCCCCGCGCCCGCCCCGTCCTCGTCGGCCCCGATGTCCAGCTCCGGCTCGACCGGTTCACCCGACGGTGTGACCACCAACGCCGACGTATTCGGCCCGGCCTGTTCGCAGCTTCCGCAGGGCAGTGCCCCGGGTTCGCTGGACTCGATGGGCCCGCAGCCGGTCGCCAGCGCCGCCTCGACCAACCCGCTGCTGACCAAGCTGGTCGCCGCGGTGAAGGCCACCAACCTGGTCGACACGCTCAACAGCCAGCAGGCCATCACCGTGTTCGCCCCGGCGGACCCCGCCTTCCAGGCACTGGGTGACGCCAAGTTCAACGAGCTGGCCGGCAAGCCGGACGAGCTGGCCCCGATCCTGCAGTACCACGTCGTCGGCAAGCGTTACGACGCCAAGGGCCTCGCGACCGCCGGTTCGGTGGAATCCCTCAACACGGCCGGCGGCCCCGTGAAAATCGAAGGCACCGGCGAGAACATGACCGTCAACGGCGCGAAGATCCTGTGCGGCAACATCCCCACCAAGAACGCCACCGTTTTCGTCATCGACAAGGTGCTCACACCTGGCACCAACAAGAACTGACACTCGTCCGGGCCATCACCGACCCCCAGTCGATGGCCCGGCCACAACGGCCGCCGCAGCTTTTGTGACCTCCGAAGCCGCGGCGGCCCCTTCCTCTACGTCCACAGTGGCCACTGAGGCCTGTGGACCACAGCCATGCGGCAGAACGAGCACCATCTGCCGCATGGGGAACGTTGTAGCGGCAGCGTTCCGCCGGTCGTCGCCGTCGCTGGTTCACTCCATGGCCACGGCGACGGCCGGCCCCCCGCCATAAGGAACGAGCCACGCCGAACCGTGGATCTCCAGAGCCGACGCGATCACCGCAACCCTGGTTGCCGCTGCTCACGCGCCGCACGCCGGCGGAACGAGCCGCGGGCACTACGCGAACCATCTCACTCCGAGCAAGACTGTGGGCAACGGTAGTCAGTGACGAGTTCCCAGAGGCCGTCACGTTTACCCCGCGAACGGAGGGTTCTCATGAATTTCATGCGATCGATCGCTGATCGACCGGCGCGACGGCGTCCGCGGTAACTCGACATCGACGGCCCGATCGACCACTCGGCTTCATCGAAGCGGACGGATGTCGCGTGTCGCGATCATGATCGGCAGGACCACCTCCCACCTGACCACGAAGGTCGTCAGCCTGCTCGCCACCAGCCTCTGCGGACTCGCCATCCGCTGGCGCGTCCTGGCCTACCTGCTGATCCTCTTGTTCGCCGTCGCGATGTCCTGGGTCGGCGCGTCGGCCTGGTCGCCCGTATCTCCTCCGGCTTCGTCTCGGTGGCGGCGATGCCCGAACCACTGCGACGATCGCGGAGTGGAACCGATGAGCACCGGCTTCCGTTACTTGCCGGGCAAACGAGTGACATCGCGGTCCGGCACCGCCCGCGAGCTTCGCTGTCCCGAAAACCCTTTGACGTCTATCGAAGGGAAGCCGAGATGAGCGGGCAGCTGGATCCAGCCGACGACGGAACCGATCCGCCGTTCCCGGTGGACCTCGATCTCGAAGTCGAACGGCTGACCCAGCGAGTCTCCTGGGCGGCGGAGGTCAGGCTCGGGCTGTCGAACCGCCCTGAACTACGTCGCGTCCATGCGACGGTGGTGAATTGCCTGGGTTTCGGGCGTGGTGAGCACGAACCGCTTGGCGCGGTCGTGCTGGTGGTCGACGAGCTGGTGTCCAACGCCTACCGGCACACCATCACTCCCGGCGTCCTCGGCATCACCCGGACGTCCCGCGGTCTCCTGGTGGAAGTGACCGATGACGACCCCGACGTGGAGCGGATGAAAGCGAGAACGGACGAACGATTCGGTCCCGGCCATCACGGGCTTCGTCTTGTCACCCACCTGTCGCTCGAATGGGGAGTACGGCCTGAAGAATCCGGGAAAGTGGTGTGGGCGCTGGTTCCGGCGCAGATGTACTTCGAACGGTGAAACAGCGGCCGACGCTTTCACCGAAGTCGTCGGCAGGGCCGAGCGGAGACACCCGCCCGGCCCTGCCACGGTGTCAGCCGTTGGCAGCGCTGGTGTTCACGTCGCCGTTGACACCCTTGGGGAAGAACCCGCCCGACGTCGCCGCTTTGGGAGTCAGGTAGACGATGTTGAGCACCTGGCCCGGCGACCGGCTGAAAGCGATGCCGTTGCCGTCGGTGGGAACGATGTTCGCGCGGCCATTCCCGTCGACGACGCCCTGGTCGAGGTCTGTCGTGCCGTCGAGACCGTCGCGGGCGTCGGAGAGTTTGACGCTGGCTTCCCGGAGGTCACGCCCCAGCAAGCCGAGGCCGAGAATTCCGCCGCTGTGCTGGTAGAGCGCGGTACGGATGTTGGCGGCGTGATAAGCCTCGACGGCGAGAATGCCGGCGGCGGCCTCAAGGTAGGTCTTGTTGCTGATCAACGGTGCCGCCCCCTTGTAGGCGGTGACACCGACGTCCTCGAACAGGTAGGCGGCGAGGAGGAAGTTCTCCTCGCAGGCGAAAGCGTCGAAGCTCTGCCCTTTCCTGACCAGCCCTGCCGCCTGAGCCGCCGCGGTGAAGCTGGACTGCAGATCGATCGCCGGACGGCTCACCGCGGCCGAGCCGAGCGCGGTGCGCAAGAACTCCACATGCGCCTTCTCGTCGGAGGCGATCTCCTGGGCGTACTGGCGGGCGGCCTTCGTTTTGAACCGCACCGCGCGACCCCCGGTGACCCCACCACGCGTCCCGGTGCCGGTGGTCAGTGAATCGGCGAGCCCCTTGCCGGTGACGGCGTGGAGATAGAACTCGGCTTCCAGGTACTCCAGGTTGAGGGCGAAGTTGAGCACGGCACCGTCGCTGACCCCCTCGGCCGCCGCTTCTCCCTCGGCCTGCCGCGGGGTGGCAGCGGACGCTGGACCGGCCAAGCCACCGAGAGCTCCCGCGCCGACGACCCCAAGACCTGTCATCCCGGCAGCACGCAGGAATCGACGCCTGTCCTGCGGGTTCTCCGCACTGCGGTTGATCATCGATACGGCATGGCGTTTGCCGAACATGTGCGATCTCCTTCCCGCCCGTGTCCTGGCTACGCACGACAACGGGCGTGCCCACCACCTCGGGCGGACCCCGAAGAGGGCGGGTTTGACCTTCGCGGACACTCTGCTTTCGTGCTCGCGGGCGGCGCGGCTTGGCACCCTCACCACATCGACCTGGAATCCACGAGAGTGCGGTGCTGGAAGAAGTGGGCCCGGCACCATCCGGCGCACGCGACACGCACACGGCACAGCCGACGAGCACCGCCAAGCCCGTCGAAGCCCGGTGCTACGCGGAGCACTGGAGCGCCACCGCAACATTCCGGTCACCATCGACGGGCTCACTCCGTGCTTACCCCTGTTCGGGGCCGACGCTGCGTGAGTGTCGCGGACGGGCGTGTCCACAGTTCTCTGAACTTGATCTCGATTGACGTTGCCCGGCCCGATCGCGACAAGATCGCCGGCACCCCGGGCTATTACGAGCAAAGCCCGGGATCGCGTTGGCGACCCCGAGCTTTGCCGGTGAACAGCTAGGAGATGACTATGAAGCAGCGGCGAAAATCTCCATTATGTGGTTACCCGTGCGTTACTGGGCGGAGGGAGCATTGGCGTCGAGGACGCACGGAGTCCGCGGGCCCGGGGCGAAGTCGGAGGGAGTCCCGGTGAACGCGACCCGGTGAAGCGACAACCTAGCCGGGTGCGAACGAACCGCCACGGCATCCACACGAGCACCCCCTGGCGTACCCAGCACCAGCTTGAGGGGCCTGGTCCCGGAGAGGTTTTCGGTGAAGACCTGGTCGGGCACACAGCCGGTGAAGGCGGCGTTGGCGATCGTGTACACCTGCCGCGGCCCCAAGACGGTGCCCGCTGGGATCGGCATCGTCACGATCTGCTGACCGACCATCGCCTGCAGCTGCAGGCCCCCGATGGGCACCCGTGCGAAGCTGGGATTCGCGATCTCGATGAAGTCCTGGGCCGCCCCGGCGGGGCCGGTACCGCGGGTGGCGACCTCGCTGATGTAGACGGTGGGCACCTGCTGCTGGGCCGCCTGCTCCGCCGCGGTCGCGGCGCCGGAAGCCCCGAGCATCAGTGCGCCAGTACTGGCCGCTACGGCAAGTGTGGAAATAATGCGTTTCACGAGGTTCTCCTTTGTCAGGTTGAAAAACAACTCCAATAAATGGAAACCCAGCCGGGGAGTGACGGATCTTCTCGGCGACTCGACCGCGGAGCCTTGATATTATCGCCACCGAGGGATCCTGCAATAACTGTGCCTTAAGAACACCCCCTCTGGGAAAGGGGCCGTTGCTGCGGCCCCGAGAGTCGGGGTACACAGAAAAGCGGCTCAGCGACGCAATATCGGGTTACCCAATTTGCTGTAGCTCCATGGCGGATGCCGGATGGGCGGAGCTGAGCGACGCCACTTGGCATGCGCTTCCACTGGCGCGGCCCGCACGTCACCCACCTCGGGCGAACGGCGATAGCGTCGGCACGGGAAATGTTGTGGTCACGCACCTGTGCGGAGCATCGCGACCTACCGAACCAGCGCGGGCCGAACACCGCTCAGGGACGCCACGCTCGCGTCTCTGCACGTGCAGCCAACGACCGAAGTGCTGGACCAGCGCGACGGCTTGCCCGGTGCCGGTGGGCCATACCGCCGGCGGACGGCATCATGAACGGGTGAGCCATCGATCGAGCTGTTCCCGTGCCGCCCGTTCGACCAGGATGTGAACGAACACTCGCACCCGCGCGCAAGCGAAGCGGTCGGACTCGTCTCGCACCAGCCGGCTCACCGTGTCCGGAGACACCGCTGGATAGCTGCGGTCCAGCCTGTCGGCCAGCGCGGCCAGACGGCCATCGAGCCGGCCGGATGAGATGTTGCCGATCGTGCGCGCATCGGTCATCGAAGTCGCCTCTCTTGCGCCCGCCAGAGCCGGTAAGCCACGAAATTCGCTCAGTTTATCGTCGCGAGTTCGGTCGGTGACGTTCTTGCCATGGCCAATATCGGCCATTGGCCGGGACTCGCCTCAAGATCAGTTTCCGCACTCCTTTGTTTACGTCCAGATCACGAACTGGACGTGAACGATGCATGAGACGTCTCTCTTTCGCGGTCAGCATGAGGCGGTTCCTGTCCACCGCCGGGCCGGAGTGACTGACCCGGCGTATCCGGTGTCGGGAGGATTCGTGTTTCCGCGACGAATTGTGGCCATCCTCGCAACCGTCACGACGACGTCCGGCAGTGATTCTTCCGTTCTGACCTGACGCAGGAGGGCGAGCCACGTGTATCTGTCCAGCATCGGTCGTCGAGGGCGCAGCGGTACAGTGTCCCGGTACACGTTCGGCGCGGTCGGTTCGAACGTCGTCGCGCTGGGAACCGTCAGCCTGGTCACCGACATCTCCGCCGAGATGGTCGCCGCGATCCTGCCGGTTTACCTGGTTCTCGGCCTGAACCTGAGCCCTGCGGTCTATGGGCTGGTCGACGGCTTGCACTCCGGAGCGACCGCGCTGCTCCGGTTGGCCGGTGGCTATCTCGCCGACCGTGCGGGCAGGCGCAAGACCGTCGCGGGCATCGGCTACGCGCTCTCCGCGGCCGCGAAGCTGGGCTTGGTCGTGGCTGGCGCCTCCGCGACCGCGATCGGCGTCGTCATCGCCGTCGATCGGATCGGGAAAGGGCTGCGGACGGCACCGCGTGACGCGTTGATCACGCTGTCGGTGCCGGAATCCATGCTCGGCCGCGCTTTCGGTGTGCACCGCGCGATGGACGGCGCGGGTGCGTTCACCGGTCCGCTTGTCGCGCTCGGGATACTCGCCGTGGTCGGCTCGTCCGCCGGCGCCGACGCGTTCAAAGCTGTGTTCTTCACCGGCTTCTGCATCGCCGCGGTCGGCCTGCTCTTGCTCGTGTTGTTCGTCCGCGAGCACCAGGCCTCACGCCCGGTCGTCGGCGGCGTATCACCGCGTGCGGCACTTTCTCTCTTGCGCGGCAGCGAGGTACGCCGGCTGTTCCTTGCCGCCTGCGTGCTCGGCACTGCGACCATCGGTGATGGGTTCGTGTACTTGTTGTTGCAGCGTAGAGAAGAAATCGCGACGGGGTGGTTTCCGCTGCTCGCCGTAGGCGCCAACCTCGCTTACCTGTCGCTGGCCGTGCCACTGGGTGCGGTGGCCGACCGGTTCGGTCGGCTCACGGTGACGCTCTGCGGATACGGCGCGCTGGGCGTGGTCTACTTGCTGCTCGTGAGCCCGGTATCGGGCTGGCCGCTGCTCGTGATCACGCTCGGGTTGTACGGCGCCTTCTACGCCGCCACTGACGGAGTGCTGATGGCGCTCGCGAGCCGGGTTCTGCCGGAATCGTTGCGCGCCACCGGCATCTCGCTCATCCAAACCGGGCAAGCGCTCGCCTACCTCGTCTCATCCGTCCTCTTCGGTTTTGCCTGGCAGGTCTGGGGCGCGGGCATGGCGACCGGGTTGGCCGCGGGCGCGGCGCTGTTCGCGATCGTCTTCACCCTGATTCTCCTCGTCCCGCGCCCGTCGGTGAAAGAAGGTCGACGATGAACAACCGCAGCCGGATTCTGATCGCCGTCGCCGGTGTAGTGGCGCTTGCCGCGGCCGCCACCGTCTACGTGGGACAGATCGCCGCCCGCAGCCGGGACATGGCCGCCGTCGGCACAGACGGCGCGGTGACCCTCACCCCCGGCCCGAAAGTGCTCGTCCGTAGCACCGCGGATGCCGATCGCGGACATCTGTTCGTTGTATCCACGGCCGACCCCGGTGGCCCACGCGTAGTGTCACAGGTGTCCTGCACACGGATCCATGCCGCCGGCGGCACCGGGATCTGCCTGCACCCGGACAACGATTTCATGACGCATCTGACCGTCCTCGACGAGCAACTCAAGGAGCGGCAAGAGGTCCCGCTGTTCGGGGTGGCCAGCCGTGCCAGGGTTTCACCGAGCGGCCGGATGGTCACCTGGACGGTGTTCGTCGCCGGCGATTCCTACAACTTGGGTGGGTTCTCCACCCGCGTTGGCATCCTGGACACCGCGACCGGCGAGCTCACGGGCACGTTGGAGGACTACACGGTGACGGTGCACGGCAGGCCCTATACGGCGGCCGACTCGAATTTCTGGGGTGTCACTTTCGCCGAGGACGACAATCGGTTCTTCGCGACCATGTCGACCAATGGTCACCGGTATCTTGTCGAGGGTGATTTCGCCGCGCGCTCTGTCCGCGCGGTGCGGGACAACGTCGAATGCCCGTCGCTCTCACCCGATGGAACGCGTATAGCGTTCAAGTCCGCGGTAGACGGTGACCCGGCGAAGGGGTGGCGGCTGTCAGTGCTCGACCTGTCCACATCTGTCGTGACACCGCTCGCGGAAACACGCAGTGTCGACGACCAGGCGGCGTGGATCGACCATCACACGGTCGCCTATGCGATCCCCAGCGGCGTAGGTCATTCCGACGTGTGGTCGGTGCCCGCGGACGGTTCCGGAAGGCCACATCTGCTGATCGCCGAGGGGGATTCTCCGGCGGCGTTGGGGTGATGTGCAATCACAGAAGAATGGTCGTCTTCGTTCGCGGAGGATCGCTGTTCAGTACTGTCCATTGTGGATGGGCAAGCTTTGCTACGGCACCGGTGAGGCAATGAGGCCGGAGCCGACTCCGCTTCGTCACGCAACAGGGAATTCGGGTGAAGCCGGGAGACGGAGAAAACCCTTGCTCGTGCGGCGCGGGCTTTCTCCGTCAGGTCATGGGACTGATCTGCCCAGCCGGGTCAATGGCAGGTTCCCGTTCCGGAGTCGGTGAACGGTGTCTCCGGCGCCGCCACGAAGGCCCAGTCATAGCTTGTGGGGCGCAGGGTGAGCTTGAGGACGCCGAAGATCTGGGACTTGCGGACCACGCTGTTCGGCATGACTGTGGAGAATCCACTGTAGAACGAGCCGCCGGTGCCGACCACGATCTGGCGGATCCCGTTGGCGTCGTCCCGGGCCCCGGACGGGTTCTGCGGCGCAAACCGCTCATAGCTGTGGGAGTGTCCGGCCAGCAGGAGATCCACGCCGCCGCGGTACATGGTGTCCACCAGCGGTGCCACGTCCGCGTAGGCGAAGCTGTTGGAACTCCACCGTGGCCGGTGTTGCAGTACCGCGGTGCACTTGGCCGGATGCGCGGCGAGGTCGGCGGCCAGCCATTGCTGCTGCGGTGATCCGACGGCGCATCCGGTGCCGCCGCTGATCTTCGCGCATTCGGAGTTCAGCACGACCACGTGCCAGTCGCCTACGTTGAAGCTGTACCAGCCGTTGCACTGCTTCACGCACCCTGGCTGTTGCGGGGTTCCCGCGTCGCCGAAGTAGCTGAAGTACCCTCCGCCGCCGTGCGTGCCGTACTCGTGGTTGCCGATCGCCGGGCGTGTGATCGGCTTAAGCCGTCCCCACGACCGGGCGTAGCTGGTGTTGAAGTCGGCGAGGGAACCGCTGTTGTACTGGGCGTCACCGAGCATGAACACGGATGCCGGGGCGATCTGCGTGGCAAGGTCCGATGTGGTCTTCATACGGCAGTGGCCAGGGGTGCCGAGGCCGTCGTTGAAATCCGGATCGGAAGGTGCGCAGGCGATGTCTCCCACCGCGACGACCACTGGGTCGCCGGCGAATCGGGTGGTCTCGGCCTGAGCGTGCGACGGGGCGACGACATTCGTGAGGCTCAGCACGAGAAGGGAACCGTACGTGGCCGCGATCCGGGATTTAGTGGCCACTGTGACCTCCATGCAGGATTTGGTCGAGGGTGTCCTGTGCGTCCGCGCGCAGAGTGGTTCCGGCGTCGATCTGGCGCCGCATGAGGGGAAGGTCGCCGGTCAGGCAAGCCTGGGCGGCCTGGGCGAACTGTGCGATGCCGATGTTGGCGACTGTGCCCAGCTGTGGACGCGGCGCACGCCTGCCGTGCAGCAACTGCTGCGATACCCGCTCGAGTTTCTGGCATATCGTCGTCGCCCGGGCGAATGGCTGAACGAGTTGCCGCGCCTCGACGAGCGTGTTGTTGAGCTCGATCTGCAGCGGCTCCCGGCCGCTGAGCCATTGGTGGATGCTGAGATCTTCGGGCGGCGTCGCCCGCGGTGGCGCGCCTGACACCAGCAGGAGACCGCCGCCCAGCAGCGCACCTGCGGACACGGCCAGGCTTATGTGCTTGCTCCTCATCGAACCGGCACCTCCAGCGTCCTCAGCCTGAAATTTGTTGGCGGACCATGTGAGCGTGTCGTGAGCTCGAGCATTCGGGCGTGCTTGTGCAGCCGCGTGGGACCGTCAGAACCGGTGCGCGACTTGGTGGGAAAAGATCGGGAAGCTCAGGTGAGACCGGGATGGGGGCCGGCCACAGGTAGTTATCGCAGATCAAAATGGCCGTAGAGATGTACGGAAACGTACTGGTCGATGTCCGCGCGGGAAACGTCAAAGGCCTTGATCGCTTCAGGCCTGATGCTCGGGAATCGGTTCTGAATCGCTCACGCGGACCGGTACCGGCGCCGGAGCACCAGGACGACAAGGATGACGAGCAGCAGAAGCGCGCCGCCCGCCACGACCGGCCCGGCCGGGAACCCGCCCCGAGCGCCCGTGCCGCTGGAGTCTTCCGCCAGTGGGCTCAGGCGTGGCACGGATGTGCCGGTGATATCCCGCAGTACGGTCAGGTAGCGGTCGCCATACCGGACGCTGGGCTCGACATGAGAGTTCTCGCTGAACTCGTTCCAGCTGATCAGACCGAGAGCGTCCGGAGAGGATTTGATCGCCGCCGCGTATTGACGTCGCAGTGCTTCACCGTCCCGCCGCTCGACCACGCGCTTACCGCCGATCCGCCGTGCGTCGAACCCCGGCGCGAACGGCGCGATCCATAGCCCCTTGTGCCGATGCACCGCCGCGCCCATAGCGGCGAGTTTGGCCGCCGCACCCGTGTCACGGTAGGGATCGACGGAGGACCAGTAGTACGCGTCACCGTCCACAGCGGATGCGATGCGCTCGTAGCCGGCGAGATCTTTCTCCGAGCCGAGAACCAGCAGCCTGTCGCGCACCGGCCCGGCGGCACGCGTGATGTCCTCGATCGAGAATTTCCAAGTCCCCGACCAGATCACGAACGGCTCGCCGAACACTCTGAACACCGGGTCGGCCGCGTAACGCTCCTCGAACCACGCCAGGTCGGCCGCCACCCGATCGGTCGGCAGCGGGTTGCGGTGAAAGTCCAGCGCCTGGTAGATGATGGAGAGTGTGAAGCCCTCCTCCCGGGCCACGCCGGCCAGCGTCGCCAGCCGGCGATCCAGGACAGGAGTGGACTTCCAACTGACGATGAACCCGGTGATGCCGGCACTCTTCGCTGCCCGGATGTGCCGGCGCATCACGCCGGAGTCGTCGCTGGAATAGCGGCTTAGACTTGGATAATCTGTCTTCGCCCGATCCCACGAAGCCTCGGTGTACCAGATGTAGTAGTACGCCAGCACCGGAAGCACGGCTCGCGGGCCGGCTGCCGCCGGAGGGAGCGGCAGGACCGCGATCAGGACGGCGAGCAGGACAGCGGACATTCGCCTCACGTGACTGTCCTCGGCCGCTTGCGCAGTCGCCACCTGCCGACCACGACGAGTACGGTCAGCGTCGTCAGTGCGGCGACGGTCAGCGTCGCGACGTCCAGATAGGTGATTACGGGAAGCTCCACATACCGGCTACGGGACAACGTGATCTTCTGGGCCTGCGAGTATCCGGCCCCGGATACCTTCACCTGGTAGGTACCCCGGGCCAGGTTCTCCACCGCCACGTCACCGTCCTGGCCGGCTGTCAGCCGCTCGGTGCGGCCGTCCGGATAGGTCAGTTCGATGCCGGTGGCGATCGGGTCGCCCGAGAGCCAGTCGCGGATCTGGAAGCGCACTGATCGCAGCAGAACGACGAACTTGGCGTCAGCGGTCCGGTTGGGGATCAATCGCTGCTCCCCGACGTTGACTACGTTCGTGCCGTCGATCACGACACTCTGCAGGTAGTACGTCACCTCTTTGGCGACCGCGGAACCGGCTTCCAGCACCGGCCGTACTGCGGTCAGCCGGACTGGCTTGACGCCCTCCACGGTCAGCTGCCGACCGGAGTCACTGCGTATGGTCATCGAGGTGATCCGCTCCGGCGCGACCGGTCTGTGAGCCTGGTCGACGAAGGCGTAACGAACGGTCCGGGTGGTCTGGAACGTCGCCTGGATCCGTGTGGTGCGCCCGATCACGAGATCGGACAGGGATGCGGTGAATCCCTGATCGGCACCGCCGCGCCCTGCCCACCGGACGAAGTCGGCGGTCCCGCCGGGTGAGTCCAGGTGCGGCGTGAGCAGCTGCAACCGGTGCTTTTCCCTGTTGCGCGGCACAGTAGCGTACGCCACGCCTTTGTCATCGGTCACGAGTGGCTTGCCGTCCAAGGCGAACCTCGCGGACGGCAACGACGGCACGGTGATCACTTTGAGGACGTTGCGCGACGGCGGTCGCGCCGCTGAGGCTGTCGACGGGAATCCGGCCATGATGATGGCCGCGAGCACGGTGACGCCGATCCCTCTGATCGTCCTCATCGGACGGCCCTCCTCCTGGTGGACCGGCGGTGCCCGAGCCGCCGGCCGATGGGGGTGACGGTGAAGCAGCTCAGCAGCGCGAGAACCGCGGCGCCGCCATACGTGAGGTAGACGATCGAGGCGGGGTGGGACGCCGTCGGTGCGGCGGCGCGATCAGTGCCCAGCAACTCGGGCGGTCTGGGCGGCGAGGCGAAGTCGAACGCTCCGGTGATCCCCGCCGAACGCGCGTCCCGTTCGCCCAGCGGCGCGACGCGCCAGTTGTCCTCGATGAATTTGAGTACCGCGGTGTGATCGAGTTGGGTCCGGTCGATGTGCCCACGTCGGGAGTAGGCGCTGACCAGCAGGGCGGGTACCCGGAAACCGAGGCCCGCGCTGTCCGCTTTGGGTGGTGAGACGTGGTCGTACCAGCCGCCCCAGCTGTCGTAGCTCCACATGAACGCCGAGCTCGACCAGTAGCGGCTCTTCGCCAGTCCCGCGATCATCTCGCGAACGAAGGCTTGTCCGGTCTGCACCCGGCCCGGCGGGTTCTCGTTCGACCCCGACGCCACGACGTAGGCGACCGCCGGTAGCGTGCCGGCGCGCAGGTCCGTGTAGTACTGGTTCAGGTCGACGATTTTGCCGGACAGCGTGGGCTTGTCGAGGAATCGGGCGAAGTTCAGCAGCGGGACCCTGGTCGTCTGGCCTGCCCGCGGACCGGTGCCCGGCGTGCGGAAGGTGATCTTCGGGTCGTAGTTTTCGACGTAGAACTTCCAGGGGACACCGGCCTGTTCGAGCCGGTCGAAGATCGTCGGGATGTCGCCGTAGCCGCCCGGCGGCACGCGTTCACCGCCGCCGGGCGTGGGCACGCCGGCGATCCAGTAGAAACGGTTGCGGCGGTTGCCGGTGGTCGCGGAGCTGAAGAACCGGTCGAAGAGCGTGTACTTGTCGGCGACGTTCCAGTAGTAGGGGAGGTCGTTCGCGTCGTAGTAGCCCATCGCCTGGGCGCCGTCGAGGCCTCTTTCCCGGTACGTGGAGACGAAACCGTCCATTTTTCCGTCCGCGTACTGGGCCCGCTGAGTGGCCGGGCCGTGATCGAGGTGGTCCGGCGATTGATCGCCCAGCCGGAAGGGACGGACGCAGTCGGCCGGTTTGTCCTTGCGCTGCCGCATGCACGTGTCGGCGGGGATGCCGTCCGCGCCGGGGTAGGTGCCGAAGTAGTTGTCGAAGGAGTGGTTGGCCTGCATGAGCGTCACGAAGTGCTTGATCGGCGTGCTCGTGGTGCGCGCCGGCTCGGCGGCGGCCGGCCAGGGCACCGGCGCGGCGAGAATGAGGAGGACTATCAGCACGCTGGTCAGGCGCAGGGTCATGACCGCACCTCGTAGACGATGATCACGGGTTTCGGTGTGGTCCGGCCGTCGGGCGTGGTCACTTCGACCGCTTCGGTGTGGATGGCCACGCCGCTGTACTTGCGCACGTAACGCATCAACCGCTCGCTGAAGAACGGCGCCCGGGCAGCCGAGAACGCGTCCCATACCACGTACTGGAGGTTGCCGTTGCGCAGTTCCCGGTCGGGGTTGTCGATCGGTTCATAGGATGGATTGCGGGACAACGGGTTGGGGCTCACGGAAAGTGCGAATGCCTTACGGTGGCCGTAGAATCGCACCACGTTCGCCATCGACGGTCCGATCGTCATCAACCGGCTGCCCTCGGGCAGGCCGGCCTTGATCCACCTACCCGCCTCCCGGCCTCCTGGCACGCCGCCGGAACCGGCAAGGAACGTGGTGCTCGGTGCCGGGTTCACGGCCGACCAGGCCGGTACCACCAGGCTTGCGCCGACGGCGACGACCGCGAAGGCCCGGACCCATCGGGCCGCCGCGGGACGGCGGCCCGAAAGCCAAGGCACGGTTACCTGGATCCCGGTTCGTGCCGCCAGCACCGCGACGGCGGGCACGATCGGCAACAGATACTGGTACCCCTTCACCGGCCACAGATGGAAGAACACCAGCGGTACGGCCATCCAGCAGACCAGCAACCATTCCCGCCACGTGTTCTGCCCGCGCAGCAGCCAAAGACCGGCGGCCGCGAGCACGAGCACCGCCGGCCCGACCGCCGGGGTCACGGTCTCGCTGTAGAACGTGATCCCATGGTTCGCGCGCCGGAACAGTTGCCACGCCAGGTAGTTCTGTCCCGTGCCGGTACGATCGGACAGGCTGAGCGACAGCGGGTACGCGACGACGACCGCGCTCAGGATGGCGAGCCCGACCAGCAGGTCGCGCAGCCGGATGCGGAACTCCCGGCTGAGCACGAAGAACACGAACACCGCGAGCACCAGGATCGCCGCGCTCTCCTTGGTCAGCAAGGTGAGCCCCAAGACGGCGGCCGCGGAGTAGAGCCACCCGGGGGCCCGCTCGGAGCAGTACCGCGCGACGCAGTACAGGGCGACCACCGCGAAGAAGGTCTCAGGTCCATCGAGCAGTACCTGGCGGGTGATCACGACGTGGTAGGGCATGACCGCGAGGAAGAACGCCGCCACCAGCCCGGTCTTCCAGCCGTACAGCACCTTGCCGAGCAAGTACACGGCCACCACTGTGGACAGTCCGAAAACGACGGACAGCATCCGGGCGCCGGTGTCGCTCATGCCACCGGAGAACCCGAGCGACAGCATCACCTGGAACAGCAAGGGGTGTGCGCGGAAGATCGGGAACAGCCCGGTCAGCGCGGGGTCTCCGGCCAGCGCGGCGGCCTGCCCGGCGTAGACGGCCTCGTCGCTGTTGAAGCCGATCTCACCCAGCGCCCACACCCGCAGGAAGCCACCTGCGCCCAAGATGAGGGTCATCGCCGGCACCACGCCACCGCGTGAGAACACCCGCGCCGGCCAGCGGTCCCGCTGCCTGGTGACGGTACCAACGGCCATGCCCGGCGGCGCCGGTACACCCATCACGCAGACCGGCGCGGCTCGGGCCGCCCGTCGGCCGGGCCTGTGATCAGCAGTCCGGGGATCTCGTCCGCCCAACTGAAGTCGGGCACGGCCAGCGAGCGTGCCCTGATCTCGCGGACAGCGGCCGACAGGATCTCGCGTTCCTTTTCCCGCAACGCCTGATGATCGTCTTCACCGATCACAATGGATGGTGCGAAGTGGCTGAACGGCGGGAACTGGTAGGCATCCTCGGTATTGGCCAGCAGTGTGCTCGTTGTGTCCTCCGGCGACAGGTCGGCGATGGCATACGGGCCCCGCTCGATCACGAACAGCTCGGTCACCTTGGTCTCGGATGCGATCTCACACGGCAGCAGCCGGTCCACCGCGTACTTCGGCGGCGGCACGATCCGCTGGGTGAGCGCGTTCGTGCCCATGATCGGCACGTTGAGGTGGCTGAGGGACAGGCCCAGCTGACGGCCTTGCCGGGAGTGCAACAGGCTCTGCAGCCACAGCCGCCGCCACTCCCCGCGGCTCAGCTCGTCGGACTGCGCCGCCCGCAACGTGTGGTGGCTGATCGTCAGAGGCTTGGGAAAGCAGCCCACCTGGCCATCGCCGTGTAGCACGACCATATCGTCGGAAAGGAACTTCGCACCGCGTTCGCGGACCAGCCGGAGCACGGTGCCGGTCTTGCCGGTGTCGGTTCGCGCGGAGATCAGCGCGCCGACACCGTCGAGTTCGACGCATGCCGAGTGCAGCAGCATCACGCCGCGCGATACCGCGACGAACCGCAGCAGCGCCTCGAGGATGTTCGTGTAGACCACATGGGGTGACCGGCCAAGACTCGGGGAGACGACCACCTCGATCGGGCCGCCGAACGAAACCCGGAAGTTGGCCCCGAACCGGCCGAGATGTTCGGAGTATTCGATCGCGGGCGGCCCGGCGAACTGGGTGACCACCGCCCGCGGCAGCGGGCGACGGCTGCCGACCGAACCGACCCGGATCTGAATCTCGGTGTCGTTGCCGAGCCACTGCGCACGGAAGTAGTCGAGTTCCGCCAGCCGCACCTGCGAGCCGATCGTCGCGACATTCGGAATGCTGTACCGATACGGCAGGTACCGTGCCAAGCCGGAAGAGCGGTTCAGAGTTCCACCCGCCGGGCCCCCGGCGGGAGCGGCGTCGACGATGAGCCGGATCGGATCGCGTCCGGATCTGGTCGTCGGCGATTCACCGCGTCCATAGATCGCCGTGTCGGTCACCACGAACCGCACCAGGAACAACAGGCCGAGGGCGAACGCGTTGGCCGACAGCACGCCCAGCCCGATGCCGTCCACCAGCAGGACCAACATCGGCAACCGCAGCACCAGCAACGCGTGGTTGAGCAGGAAGAACCGAACGGCACGAGAGGCCGTCGAACTCGATTTCGCACCGCGGTAAATGAGCACTTCGGTGAGGGCGAACAGCCACGTCGTGGACGCCTCGGTGGCCAGAACGGCGGCCAGCAGATAGTGCAGGCCCAGCAGGTGGTCGTGCAGCAACCACAACACGGCCGTGTTGACCACCAGCCCGGACAGCCCGACCAACCCGAACGCCCCGGCCCGCACCAGCCGGTTGTCCGGCGAAAGAGCCTGTCGGCCTGGCGGCGCGATCCGCAGCCGGAGCAGCTGCCGCACGAGCGCCACGCCCGCACGCGGCGAGACCGGGCGGCGCCCATCCGGTCGTGGCTGGGCCGTCAACGGGACCTCGGCCACCCGCAGGCCCGGATGCCGGACCAGGATCTCCAACAGGGTCCTGACCCCGTCCAGCCGTAACCGGTCGAGGTCGAGCGCGGCGCGACGGACGGCGAAGAAGCCGCTCAGCGGGTCACTCGGCCGGCCGAGCCGGTGCGGGAAGAGGGCCTTGGCGGCCGCGGTGGACAGCAGGGACGCCCAGTGCCGTGAGACGCCTGCCTGCCTGGCGAACCTGCTGGCGACCACTACGTCCACGTCCCGTGATCGGCCGATCTCAGCCAGCCGTGGTGCCAATGCCGGCGGGTAGCGAAGGTCGCCGTCCATCAACACGAGCCACTCGCCACGCGCCTGCACCAGGCTGGTGAGCACCGCGCCACCGAGTCCACCGTGCCGCTCGCCGGACGCGCGGTGGATCAGCCGGATCGGGACGCGTGACCGCGCGACGAGGGAAAGCACGGCATTTCCAGCCACATCGTCGCCGTCATCGACAAAGAGAATCTCCAATGGCGACCCCGAATGCTCCTTGGAAAGCCGCCGCACGATGACGGCGAAATCGTCAGCCTTGGCGACAGACAGAATGATGACGCTTATCTCGGGTGGCTGACTTACCCGTGCCGACCTGATAGCGAATTGGGCGAGGCTCGAGTCGGGCCCACTTTTCCCTTTTGTGTTCTCCCGCACAGCTTCCCTTCCCACGCCTCGCGAACCGACAAACCAGGCAGCCGAGGAACAGGCGAACGTGACAGCCGGAGAGTCTGACCGTTGCCTGCGGGACCGAACTCGGGGCGGAATCTACGTCAACTCTTTGCCGAAAGGCCGTGGACCTCATCTCGCTATTCCCAGCGCTTGGAATAAGTATGCGATCCGGCGCCTGAAAAGAATAGGCGACCATACGCCCGGCCCCGCCAGGAGACGCCGACCACTACGCCGCCGGCCAGCCCGTATCGACATGATCTGGCCGCTCCCGCATCAAGCTCATTCTCCGGTCGAACAGGTCCGCCCATGCGGGGCGGTCAAACGAGTGATGCCGTCTATTGCGCCGGACGAGAGCTCGGCCATCGAGGGCGAGTCCGAAGAATGCGCGCACTATCACCAGAGTGTCGCGCATCGACGAGGGCTGCCCAGTGGGGTCGCCCACCTGCGGACATGGGCCGTGCCCGCCGGTCACCTGCTGTTGACCCGAGTTGCCGCGCAGAACAGCCGGCCCCGAGGGCGCCGCGCATGAGAAGGCAACATCGGAGAGCGGCGAGCGCGCGCGTCGCTCCCCGCAGGTCGGCCGTCTGAGTGAGACGCAGCATGCGGCTGTCTATAGAGGGGTAAGGCAAACGTGGCGTGCCGGAGTTGGCGGCAGAAGCGGGACTCGCCGAACAGGCACCTTCCCAACTGTCCATAAGAGACTTTTCTGCGGCGACAGTGTCCGGCTTGGGTGATTTGCACGGTTCGACGAGGGGGTCGTGGGGGGGGGGTTTGGGTTTTCCCCCCCAACACCCCCCCCCCCCCCCCCCCCCACCCCCCCCCCCCCCCCCCCCCCCCAACCCCCCCCCCCCCCCCCCAAAACCCCCCCCCCCCCAAACCCCCCACCAGCAGGTAGGAAAAGAACCCCCCTCCTT
>NZ_JBWKEC010000046.1:0-45242 GCF_056435645.1 Amycolatopsis sp. NPDC043889 | reverse complement strand
GAGGCCCCCTTTTCCTTTGTCGCGGTGGGGGGGCTTTGCTCTTCGTGTCCTCCGGTGGGGCAATTTAACTGGTACCGGGTGGTTCCCTGGGTTGGGGGGGGGTTTTTGGGTTCCCACCCAAAACCCCCACCCACGACCACCGCGCCCCACTACGCACCGCTCCCTTCCCTCACACAGGAGGAAACATGCTGCAGGGAGCGCTGGCAGGCTTGGCCTCCGGCGGACTGTACGCGGTGTTGGCGGTGTGCCTGACGCTGATGTCGCGCCTGGTGCGGGTGGTGAACTTCGCCCAGTCGGCCACCGGGATGTTCGGCTGCTACGTGGCGGTGTTCCTGTCCGTCCACGCGGGACTGCCGACGTGGCCGGCCACGGTGGCGGGAATCCTGCTCGGCGGGTTGCTGAGCGCGCTGCTCGGCTGGATCGTGTCCACCTGGCTCGCCGAGGCGGACACCGGCACCCGATCGGCGGTCACCGTGGCGGTGCTGCTCCTGCTGATCTCGTTGTCGTTCATCCTGTTCGGCAACAAGCCACAGCCGTTCCACCCGATCCTGGACGGTCCGGCGGTCACCGTCGGCGGCGTGGTGATCAGCCAGGTCACCGTGGTGACGGTCGCGCTGGCCGTCCTCGTGGCGGTGGCCAGCCGGATCGTGCTGAGCCGGACCCCGGCGGGGGTCCAGCTCAGGGCGCTGTCCGAACGCCCGACCACGGCGGAGCTGCTGGGCATCCCGGCGAAACGGCTCAGTGTCGCGGTATGGGCGGTCACCGGGGTGGTCAGCACGCTGGTGATCTCGATCGTGGCGCCGTCGCAGTCCAACGACGCGACGTCGCTGGCGATGCTCGTGGTCCCCGCGGCCGCGGCCGCCCTGCTCGGCGGATTCCGCCGTCTCGACCTCGCGGTCGCGGGCGGGCTGGGCCTCGGCCTGATCCAGGGCGCGGCCGCGCAGGTCGACGGCCTTTCGGTGGTGCGGTACTTCCTGCCGTTCGCGGTCATCGTCGCGCTGCTGCTCTGGTCACAGCGCAAGGAGGTGTGGGATGCGGCTCGCTGAACGCGGGATTCCGTTCGCGGTCGCCATCGTGGCGATCGCCGTGGGGTACGGCCTGAGCGTCGGGCTCGACGGGTACTTCGTCTACCTCGGCATGAGCGCCGTCGTCGCCGGGATCTCCCTGCTCGGGCTCGGCGTGGTCACCGGCAGCGCGGGCATGATCTCCCTGTGCCAGCTGACCTTCGGTGCCGTCGGCGCCTGGACGGTGTCGGCGCTGAACGAGGCGCAGGCTCCGGGCGGGTTCCTCACCTGGCTGGTGCTCGGCGGTCTCGCCGCCGGGGTGGTCGGGGTGCTCGTCGGGCTGCCGGCGCTGCGGCTGCGTGGAATCAACCTCGCCGTCGTGACGCTGGGGCTCGCCGCGGCGGCCGACCTCGCGCTGGTCCAGCTCCAGTTCCCCGGCGTCTCCGGCGGGATCTCGGTCGAACGGCCGGACGCCTTCTCCGACGACCGGGCCTACTTCCAGTTCGCCGTCGTGGTACTGGTGCTCTGCTGCCTCGCCGTGTACTTCCTGCGCCGCGGGCGCTGGGGCAGCGCCTGGCAGGCGGTGGCGTTCTCCGAACGCGGCACGGCCGCCGCCGGGACGAGCGTGCGGACGTCGAAGCTGACCGCGTTCGCGGTGAGCGCCACCCTCGGCGGGATCAGCGGCGGCCTGCTCACCGGGCAGGTCGGGCTCGCCTTCCCGGCCAGTTTCACCGCGATCCAGTCGCTGGCGCTGTACGTGCTGGCGATCATGTCGGGCGCGCACCTGATCGACATGGCCGTGTTCGGCGCGGTGCTGTGGGTCGGAGTTCCTGAACTGCTGAAACGCTGGGGAATCCCGCAGGACTGGGGTTTCGTGGTGTTCGGCGTGCTCGGGGTCCAGGCGCTGGCCGGCGGCGGGAACCTGGGCACCACGGTGCGCCAGGTGTGGTATCGGCGCGCCAGGAAGGAACCGGCGAAACTCGATCTCGCCGCCGGGACGAGCACGGTGGAACCGGTCTCACCTGGTCCACCGGTGCTCACCGTACGCGGGCTGAGCGTGAACTTCGGCCACGTGGCCGCACTATCCTCAGTGGACATATCGGTCCCGGAACACGGGGTACTCGGCGTCATCGGGCCGAACGGTGCGGGGAAGTCGACGCTGGTCGACGCGATCAGCGGCTTCCTGCCGAACGCCGAGGGCCAGGTGGAACTCGGCGGCAGCCCGCTGACCGGGTCGCCGTCGAACCGGGCCCGCGCCGGGTTGCGCCGGACGTTCCAGCAGGATCGCGTCCCGCCGGGGCTGACGGTCGGGGCGTACCTCAAGTTCCTCGCCAGGCGGCGGCTCACCGCCGACGAAATCGGCGATGCGCTGGACTTCTTCGGCTGCCCGGCCGCCCGCACTCCGCTGTCGCAAGTGGACGTCGGCGCGCGCAGGCTGGTCGAGGTCGTCGGGCATCTGCTGGCGCGGCCGCGTGTCCTGCTGCTCGACGAGCCCGCCGCGGGGCTTCCGCACGAGGAACACGTCGCCTTCGGGGAACGGCTGCGGCAGGTCCCCGCGCGGTTCGGGGTGTCGGTGCTGCTCATCGAGCACGACCTCGACCTGGTGCGCTCGGTCTGCGACACGATCACCGTCCTGGACTTCGGCCGCGTGCTGGCCTCCGGCCCGCAGGCCGAAGTGCTCGCCGATCCGGCCGTACTCAAGGCATACATGGGTGAAACGGAGCTGTTGTGAACGCTTTGCGGATAGCGGGGCTGACCGTCACCCGCGGCGCCGGGCCGGTGATCCGGGACGTCGACCTGACCCTGGAGCCGGGCCGGATCACCGCGCTCGTCGGCCCGAACGGCGCCGGCAAGACCAGCCTGCTGGAGGCCGTCTCCGGCGTGGTCCCCGCCTCGGCCGGAACCGTCCACATCGGAGCCGACGAGATCACGAAGCAGTCGCGGGTCTCCCGTGCGCGGCGGGGTCTGGCGCATATCGAGCAGGGGCGCGCGGTGTTCGGCGGCCTGACCGTGCTGGAGAACCTGATGCTGACCGCGCGCACCCGCGCGCGGGCCGACGAACTGTTCGAGCTGTTCCCGGAACTGGAGAAGCGCCGCGATTCACCGGCCGCGCTGCTCAGCGGCGGCGAACAGCAGATGGTGGTGCTGGCCCGCGCGTTCGCCGCGCGACCGTCGTTCCTGCTGATCGACGAGATGTCGCTGGGCCTGGCGCCCGTGGTGTTCACGCGGCTGCTGCCGATGGTGACCCGGTTCGCCGAGGAGGGCGCGGCGATCCTGTTGGTCGAGCAGTTCACGCATCTGGCCCTCGGGGTGGCGAGCGACGCGCTGGTGGTCTCTTCGGGGCGGGTCACCTATGCGGGTTCCGCGCAGGGCCTGCTGGACTCGCCCGGCACCCTGCACGCGGCCTACCTCGGCGAATCCTGACCGTTCGGAAGTCCGTGAAGGCCTCCTTCCCTACTCTCAAGGTAGGGAAGGAGGCCTTCACGGAGCCCGCACCCGTCTAAGAACCCATCCCCGCCCGTTCGAAGGCCAAGGTCGGGAGATCGACGGCGTGCGCGCCGCCGTCCGCCACGATCACCGCACCGGTGATGTACGAAGACTCCGAAGACCCCAGGAACCGCACGATCGACGCGATCTCCTCCGGTTCGGCGGGACGGCGCAGCGGGACCTCGGCGGTGACGCGCCGGTAGCCCTCGTCGTGGCCGCCGTCGAAGCCCGCCGCCTCGGCGAACTGGTCCATTTCGCCGTCCGCCATCGGGGTCCGCACCCAGCCGGGGCAGACCGCGTTCGCGCGCACGCCCTTCGGCCCGTAATCGCGGGCGATCGAGCGCGTCAGGCCGATCAGCGCGTGCTTCGCGACGGTGTAGCCGGCGACGTTCGGCCCGGCGAACAACCCCGCCAGCGAAGACACGATGACCACCTGACCGCCGGTTTCGACCAGCGAGGGCAGCGTGGCCCGGCAGAACACGAAGGCGCTGGACAGGTTCGAGCGCAGGGCCAGTTCCCATTCCTCGTCACCGGTGTCGGTCACCGAGGACAGGCCGTGCCCACCGGCGTTGGCCACCACGACGTCCAGCCTGCCGAACTTGCCGACGGTCTCCGCCGCGGCGTTCTCGGCGGCTTCGCGGTCGCTGGCGTCGCAGGCGATGACGTGCGCGCCGGTTTCGGCGGCCACCTTCTCCAGCGGTTCGAGCCGCCGTCCGAGCACCACCACCTGGGCGCCTTCGTCGGCGTACCGGCGGGCCACCGCGGCGCCGATACCGGTACCGCCACCCGTGATCGCGACAACCTTCTTCACTTGCGGAGTCCTTTCTAAGCGGGAAAACCGGAACGGGCCGAGACGCCGAAGTCGGCGAGCACGGCCTGGCCGTTGACCGCCCGCGAACGCGCGGACGCGAGGTGGAGCACCTGCCAGGCGACCTCTTCGGGAGCCTGCACCGGGAAAGCGGGATCGTCGAGTACGTCGCCGAGATCGCCGCGCGCCATCGGGGTGTCGACCACCGACGGGCAGACGCAGTTCACCCGGACACCGGGAAGATCGACGGCGAGAGCCCTGGTCATCGCGACCACGGCGCCCTTCGAAGCGCAGTACGGGACCATGCCGGGCGCGCTGGTGAACGCCGAGTCGCTGGCCAGCAGCACGACCGAGCCACCCGACGCGGTGAGCCACGGCGCGGCGTGTTTGACCAGCAGGAACTGGCCGGTGACGTTGATCGCCAGGAGCGCGGCGAAATCCGCCGCCGAGGTTTCGGTGACCGGTGTGCCCACCGGTCCGGAGATCCCCGCGCAACCCACCACGACGTCGAGTCCGCCGAACCGGCTCGCCACGGCATCGACAGCGGCAGCCATCGACGGCTCGTCGGTCACGTCGGCGTTGATCGCCAGGAGACCGTCGGCCAGTGTGGGGACGGGTGCCCGGTCGAGGGCGCCGACCCGTGCGCCCTCGGCGAGGAAGGCCTGGACGCAGGCAAGGCCGATACCGGATGCCGCGCCGGTCACCAGCACGGCCTTGCCCGCGAGATCCAGACCCATGCCGCCATCCTCCGGTCCGGACCTTTCACGGAGGTTGGCCGTCAGTGCACCCTTCTTGTCGGCAGCCGCATGACGGCCTTTTCAGGGAGAGGTGGACCGGCAAGACTGCGAACCATGACCAGGCCGCATCCACTCGACCCGCTGACCGCCGACGAACTCACCGCAGGCCGCGAGATCCTGGCCGCCGAAGGCCTGCTCGCCGCGACCACGCGGTTCCCGGCCGTGCTGCCGGTGGAGCCCGAGAAAGGCGACGCCGCCCCCGACCGCCGTGTCCAGTACACGCTGCTGGACACCGCGACCGGCGAGGCGCGCGACGTGGTCGTCTCGCTGGCTAAGCGCGAAGTGGTTTCCAACGAGGACTGCGGCGCAGGTCAGCCCGCGTACCTGTTCGAGGAGTACGACCTCGCCGCGTCGATCACCAAGGCGTCACCGGAATGGCAGACCGCGATGGAGCGGCGCGGGCTCGGCGACCGGATCGAGCACGCCTTCTGCGCTCCTCTGGCCCCCGGCTTCTTCGGCAGGTCCGACGAGACCGGCCGAGTCATCCGCTCGCTGACGTTCCTGCGCGACGACGCGTCCGACAGCCCGTGGGCGCATCCGGTCGAGGGCCTGATCGTGCACATCGACCTGACCGGGCAGCGCGTCATCCGGGTGGAGGACGAGGGCGACGTGCCCGTACCGCCGGAGCACGGCCGCTACGGCGACGTCCCGGCCCGAACCACGCTCAAGCCGATCGAGATCACCCAGCCGGAGGGCCCGAGCTTCACCGTCGACGGCAACGAGGTCACCTGGGAGGGTTGGAACCTCCGGGTCGGCTTCAACGCCCGCGAAGGCCTGACGCTGCACCGGATCAGCTTCCAGGACCGGTCGGTGCTGCACCGCGCGTCGGTACCGGAGATGGTGGTGCCCTACGGCGACACCGCGCCCGGCCGGTTCTGGATCAGCTACTTCGACGCGGGCGAGTACCTGCTCGGCAAGAACGGCAACGATCTGCGGCTGGGCTGCGACTGCCTCGGCGTCATCCACTACTTCCCCGCGTTCGTCGCCGACGACCACGGCCATCCGGTCGAGATCCCCCGCGCGATCTGCATGCACGAGGAGGACTACGGGATCCTCTGGAAGCACACGGATCTCGACGGCCGCGCCGAGGTCCGCCGCTCGCGACGGCTGGTGATCTCGTCGATCTCCACCATCGGCAACTACGACTACGGCTTCTTCTGGTACTTCTACCTCGACGGCACCGTGGAACTGGAGGCGAAGGCCACCGGCATCGTGTTCGCCGGCGCCGCGCACCCCGGCACGGACCACCCGCACGCCAACGAGATCGCGCCCGGCCTGTTCGCACCGGTGCACCAGCACCTGTTCTGCGCGCGGCTGGACGTGGCGATCGACGGCGAACGCAACTCGCTCGTCGAGGTCGACGTCGAACGGATCCCCATGGGCGCGCGGAACCCGTACGGGAACGCGTTCACCTGGAAGGAGACCCCGCTGCGCACCGAACAGGAGGCGCGGCGGTTCGCGGATCCGGCCAAGGCGCGTGTCTGGGAGATCCGCAGCGCGGAGCGGACCAACCGGCTCGGCTCGCCGACGGCCTACCAGCTGGTCCCCCGGCCGTCCGCGACCCTGATGGCGCAGCCGGAATCGACCGTCCACCAGCGGGCGACGTTCGCCACCCGTCACCTGTGGGCGACGCCGTACCGCGCGGACGAACGGTTCCCGGCGGGCGACCGCCCGAACGCGCATCCGGGCGGGGCGGGCCTGCCCGCCTGGACCGCCGCCGACCGCGACCTCGTCGACACCGATCTCGTGCTGTGGCACGTGTTCGGCCCGACCCACATCCCGCGTCCGGAGGACTGGCCGGTCATGCCGGTCGACTACTCCGGCTTCTCCCTGCGCCCCTATGGCTTCCTGGACCGAAACCCGGCCCTCGACCTGCCTTCCGGCGCCGCCGGCGATCACTGTTCCGCCCACGAGCACTAAAGGCCTGTCGGCGGAGCTGAAGACACCCCCGAAACGACCACCAGGTGAAACCGCCCGGCCGACGGCCCCGCTGTCGCGGTGGCAGGGCGCCTTGTCCGCCGGCTGGAGACGGACATCAGACCGCGCCCTGCCGACGTCGATCGCGGAGGCGGGTTCACCACCAGACACTAGGACTCATCGATGCCCGAACTGACCCTGTCCGACACGTCCACCTGGCTGCCGCTCGACGGTCTGGCCCCCGGTTTCGACGCGAACAAGGCGCCCACGGTCGGCGACCTGCACGGCCGCTCGTTCGAACTCGCCTGCGAAGACGGCACCACGTTCACCGCGGCCTTCTCCGGTACCCGGATCGAATGGACCTACCACGGCACGGGCACCGACCGCTGCGAGACGTTCCTGGTCGACGACGACCTGTACTACGTCCAGTTCCATCCGCAGGCCCGGCAGGACGAGGCGTTCACCCTGTTGCTGGACCTGCGCCGCGGCCGCGCCCTCCTGGTACTGAGCAAGATCGGCGACACCTCGCCCCGCGTCACACAATCCTTCGTGGCCGCCACGATCGGCGGCATCGAGCCGACCGGGGAATCGCTCGCCCCGACCACGTCGCTGGTCGGGCGCCGGGTGCTGTGGGTGTACAGCACCGAACACGCCTACGAGCACGTGTACCTCAGCCCGCACTGGTACACGTGGCAGTGCCTTGCCGGTCCAGAGCGGGGGCTCGCGGACACCGATGAGAACTCGGTCTACGAGCTGCGGCCGGGTATCTACGTCTTCGCCTGGCGGGAGAAGGTGATCCCGTGCGCCTCGGTGACCGTCGCCGACCACCGTGACGCGAAGCGGCTGCGCTCGCACGGTGTCCTTTTCGGACTCGACGCCACCGGGAGCACACCGACCCACTTCACCTTCGGCGCGCACGGCAGGCTGCTGAGCACCACCGTGCACCCCGAGGCCTACGACCCGGCCGGGAGCTGAGCCTTGACCGCCGACATCGTCCTCACCAACGCCACCGTGTACACAGTGGACAGTGGCAGGCCCTGGGCATCGTCGCTGGCGATCAAGGACGGCAAGGTGCTGTCCCTGGAGGATATCGAACGCGGGCCGAACACCGAGGTCGTCGACCTCGAAGGCGCGTTCGTGATGCCCGGCCTGGTCGACGTGCACAACCACCACGCCCTCGCCGGGCGCGCGGCCCTCTTCGAGCTGAACTTCGGCCTCGACGCCGGACTGGCCGACATCCTCGCGGCCGTCCGCGCGAGGGCCGCCGGACTCGGGCCGGACGAGTGGGTGGTCGGCGGCGCCTGGGCGTCCACTTTGGTCAGCACCCTTTCGCGGACTTCGGCCCGGCACGCCCTCGACGAAGCCGCCGGCGGACGTCCGGTCATGCTGTCGGACGACAGCAGGCACAACCGCTGGGTGAGCAGCCGGGCGCTGGAGCTGGCGGGCGTCACCGCCTCGACGCCCGATCCCGCGGGCGGGGAGATCGTCCGCGATCCCTCGACCGGGGAGCCGGTCGGCGTCTTGCTCGAAGCGGCGGGCGTCGCCGTCGAGCGGGCGCTCAGCGAGACACGGACGCTCACCGCGGAGCAGCACGTCGCGGCGTCGCGGCACGCGATCGGCACGCTGCACTCGTACGGGGTCACCGCGTTCCAGGACGCCGGTGTCTCCGCCGACATCCTGCGGGCGCTGAAGTCGCTCGACGACGCGGGCGAACTGCGCGCCTGGGTCGTTTCGTCGCTGCTGATCAACGACCCGATCTTCGGTTTCGACCCGATCGGGGAACCGTTGCTGGAGGTCGCCAGGCAGTACCGGAGCGAGCATCACCGGCCGGACTTCGTGAAGATCTTCCTCGACGGTGTCCCGCCGACGCGCACCGCCGCCTTCCTGGAGCCGTACCTGCCGGACGCCGCGCACGGAGCCTGCCATCACGGCGCCACGACCATGCCGGGCGAAGAACTCGTCGGCTGGTTGCGCACAGCGGCCACGGCGGGGCTCTCGGCCAAGGTCCACTGCACCGGGGACGCGTCGGTGCGCGCGACGCTCGACGCCGTCGAGAAGGTGCGCGCCGAGGGCTTCACCGAAGCACGGTTCCAGGTCGCGCACGGCCAGTTCGTGCACCCCGACGACCTCCCCCGCTTCGCCGCGCTGGGCGTCGCCGCGGACATCTCGCCGTTCTTGTGGGTCCCCGGCGTCATCCCGGCGGCCATCGCCGAGGTCCTGCCCGGCGAGCGGGCAAGGCGGATGCAGCCGAACCGGTCGCTGCTGGACGAGGGCGCGCTGGTCGCGGGCGGTTCGGACTGGCCGGTCAGCGAGTCGCCGAACGCGTGGGAAGGCATCCACGGCCTCGTCACCCGCCAGGATCCGACCGGCACCTTCCCCGGCGCGCTATGGCCGGAGCAGGCGATCACCCTGGCCGAGGCGATCGAGGTCTTCACCCTGGCCGCCGCCCGCGCGATGGGACTGGGAGACGTCACCGGCTCGCTGACCCCCGGGAAGTCGGCGGATCTCGTCGTCCTGGACCGCGATCCGTTCAAAACCGACCCGTCGGCGCTCGTCAAGACAAAGGTGACGCAAACGTGGTTCGCCGGGCACCGCGTGTATCACCGCGTCTGATCTCCTACACTGGTAGAAGAACCAGTGCGGGAGGTCTGCCGATGCCGAAGATCATCGACCACGACGAGCGGCGTAGCCATATCGTCGACGTCACCTGGGATTTGATCACCCAGGGCGGGATCGAGGCCGCCACCATGCGCGAGATCGCGGCGGCCGCCGGCTTCGCCAACGGTGCGCTCAAGTTGTACTTCCCGAGCAAGGAAGACATCATCCAGGCCACCTACGAACGCGCGCTCGGCATGATGCGCGAGTACGTGGAGCTGGACGAGTTGCGCGGGCTGACCGCGCTCCGCGAGCTGTGCGTCTCGTCGATGCCCATCGACGAGGACCGCATCGCCGCGGGGCGCGTCCTGCTCACCTTCTGGCAGCTGTCGCTGACCAACCCGAAACTGCAGGACAAGTACCTCGAACACATCCGCTCGTGGCGGGGCCTGCTGCACCGGTATCTCACCGAAGGCAGGGAAGACGGCGACATCGTCACCGAAACGCCCGACGAGCAGCTGGTCGACGAGGTCGTGCTGATCAACGCCGGGGCGAACGTGATGAGCCTGGTCGCCGGGGAGTTCTCGACGATCGCCTTGCAGCGGCAGCACCTCGAGTCGTTCTTCGAGCGCCTCACCCGCCCCTGACGCTACGTACTACCGCATTTCGTCCTCTGAATGCGGTAGTACGTAGCGCCAACTACCGCATTCAGAGGACGAAATGCGGTGGGTCGAAGACCCGGGTCAGGAAGCTCGCCACGTGCCGGTGGGAGCGCGGCGAGGCCGGGAGATCCGTGTGGAGCCCATAGAACCCATGGATCTGCCCCGAGTACCGCGTCATTTCGACGTGGGTGCCTGCGTCGGTCAGCCGCCGCGCGAACTCCTCCCCTTCGTCCCGCAATACGTCGTACTCGGCCGTGAGCACCAGCGCCGGCGGCAGACCGGTCAGGTCGTCGGCGCGCAGCGGCAGCAGGTACGGGTCGTTCAGCTGCGCCGGATCCGACACGTACTGCTCGAAGAAGAACCGCATCGCCCCGGCGGTCATGCCGAAGCCCTCGGCGAAGTCCACATAGGACCGGAACCCGTCGTCCGGATGGCCGTACACCGGGCAGATCAGCACCTGCGCGGCCAACGGCGGGCCACCACGGTCACGGGACATCATCGAGACGACCGTCGACAGGTTTCCGCCGGCGCTTTCCCCACCGACCGCGATCCGCAACCCGTCGACCGCAGGTCCGGCGCCGCCCGCGGCGAGCCATTCGACGACGGCGTAGCAGTCGTCCGGGGCCGCCGGGTACGGATGCTCGGGCGCGAGCCGGTAGTCGACCGCGACGACGGCGACCTTCGCCGCGTTGCACACCGCCCGCGACGCGACCTCGTTCTCGTCGATCGAGCCGATCGTCCACCCGCCGCCGTGGATCCAGACGAACGCGGGCACCGGCGCGGCGACATCCGGCAGGTAGACCCGCACCCGCACACCGGACGGCAGGACGTGGTCGGTCACCGAGGCGACCTCTTCGACCGACTCGGGGCGCCGCCACGAAGCGGCGAAGGCGGCACGCAACTCTGGAGCCGTCAGTGGCCCGGCCGGTGCCTCCGACGGGGCACTGCGGGCGAGCAGTTCCTTGACCGCGGGATCGAGGGTCACGGTCACACCGCTTCCGCGACCAGCACCCGCGGGCTGCCCGGCAGCGCGAGCCGGTCGGTGACCCGCCAGCCCGCGCCGCTCAGCCACTCGCGGACCTCGGCCTCCGGGTAGACGACCGTCCCGTCGATCACCAGGTACTCCCCCGCGTGCAGCGCGTCGATCGGCCGCTGGACCGCGTCGTCGTCGAGGAAGAAGTCGAGCAGCAGCAGCGTCGCTCCCGGCGCGGCGGCGGCACGGGCGTTGCGCAGGATCTCCGCGTTCTGCTTCGCGTCGAACCGGTGGACGACGTGGTTGACCATCACCAGGTCGAACTCGCCTTCGGCCCGCGCGGTCGGTGTCTCCGCCCCGACGACGGTCGTGCGGTCCGCGAGCCCCGCCTCGGCGGCCGCGGTGGTGACCGACTCGGTGAAACCCGGGTCGAAGACGAACGTGGTGTGCAGTTCGTCGTTGGCCTTCATGGCTTCGACAGCGAACGCGCTGGAGAGCCCGCCAAGGTCCAGCGCCTTCCGGTGGGTGCCGAAATCGTAAGCGCCGGCCAGCATCTTGGCGTGCAGGGCGTTATACGTCATGACGCCCGCCATGAACGTGCCCCAGCGCGCGTCGTCCATCTCCAGCTTGCCCGGCTCGCCGCTGTCGGCCGTGTGACCGAATTGCAGCCAATGCGGGTAGCTGATCGAGTCCAGGAACGTCAGGAACGGCGCCAGATCGAGGTCTCCGCCGCCGAGGTACTCGGCCGCGTCGGCGGCCAACTCGTACCGTCCGTCCACACGGGACAGCAGACCGAGTGATGACATGGCGTCACCGAGGATGCGGGTGATCTTCTCCGGTTTGCCGGTCTTCTCCGCCAGTTCCGCGGCCGCCAGCGGCCCGTCGGCGAGCGCGGTGAACAGGCCGATCCGGCTCGCCGCGAAGAGTTGCTTGGCCGCCATGTAGCCCACGGCGATGTCCACGATCCGCTCGGGACCGGCAGTCTTGGTCGACCCGCTCACGGGTGCCCTCCTTAGCTCGTTTCCGCCGAGAGTCTACAGACGTAGACAAAAGAATCCAGTGCGAGTTTTCGCCCACTGCCAGGGAAAACCCGCCGGATATCAACTTCCTACATTCGTAGAATATACCCATTGACAGCGCACCCGCCCAGTGTCAACATGCGTAGAACTACCCCCGCCGGAGGCCCGTTCCCCGGCAGTGCGGTCCGCTTCGGGCGGGCTCGGGAAAGGGGATTCATGACCCTGCTCGAATTACGAGAACTCACCGTCGGCGTCATCGCCGACGAAACCGAACGCGAACTGGTGCGCGAACTTTCGTTCGACCTCGACCAAGGCCGGACACTCTGCGTGGTCGGTGAATCCGGCAGCGGTAAAACGGTGACGGCCTTGTCGATCATCCGGTTGCTGGAATTCGTCGCGCCGGTGTTCACCCGCGGTGAGATCGCCGTCGACGGCGTGGACGTCACGCGGCTCTCCGCCGACGAGATGCGCGCGTACCGCGGCCCGCGGATCGGCATGATCTTCCAGGAGGCACTGGATTCACTCAACCCGAGTCAGCGCGTCGGCAAGCAGCTGATCGAGGCCTATCGGAAGCCAGGCTCCCTTCCGCGCCAAGCCGCGCGCAAGGGTACGCCGTTGCACCGCGAGGCCGAGGCGAAGGCTCGCGGCCTGCTGAAAGAGGTCGGCCTCGCCGACACCGACCGGGTGCTTTCCCTGTACCCGCACCAGATGTCGGGCGGCATGCAGCAACGCGTGATGATCGCGCTGGCGCTGATGGCCGATCCGAGCCTGCTGATCGCCGACGAGCCGACCACCGCGCTGGACGTCACCACGCAGGCGGAGATCCTCACCCTGTTCGACCGGGTCCGCCGCGACCACGGCACGGCGTGCGTCTTCATCACGCACGACATGGGCGTGGCCGCGCAGGTGGCGGACCGGATCGCGGTGATGTACCGCGGCGAGCTCGTCGAACTCGGGTCCACCGAGGACATTCTGCATTCGCCGAAGCATCCCTACACCAAGGCGTTGCTCGACTGCGTTCCGCAACTCGGGGTCAGCAGGCGCGACGGCTTCCCCACCATCTCCGAAGCCCTGCTCGAAGCCGCGATGAACGGCGAATCAGCGGTCGCGACCGAAACCAGGTCGTTGAGCCGCGCGAAAACCGGAGACACCGGCGAGGGCACCGCGCTCGTCATCGATTCGGTGTCCAAAGTGTACGGACGGCGCGGCCGGTTCTCGCTGAGCCGCGAACCCGAGGTGCACGCGGTCAAGGACGTCTCGCTGGAGATCGCGGCCGGCGAGTTCTTCGGCCTGGTCGGGGAATCCGGTTCGGGAAAGACCACGCTCGGCCGTCTGGTGAGCGCGCTGGAGCCACCGACGTCGGGCGCCATCGCCTTCGGAGAGCACCGATGCACGCCGTCCGGGCTCGACGGCGACGAGCGCGCGTTCCGCCGCCGTGCGCAGCTCATCTTCCAGGACCCGCAGAGCTCGCTCGATCCCCGGCACACCGCCGCCCGGATCATCGCCGAACCACTGCGGGAACTCACCGGACTCCGCGGTGCCGAACTCGACCGCCGCGTCACGGAACTGATCGACGAGGTCGGTCTCCCCTCCGGCACCGCGAAGAAGCTGCCCTCGCAGCTCTCCGGCGGGCAGCGGCAGCGCGTCTCCATCGCGCGCGCGATCGCGGCCGAACCCGACCTCATCGTCGCCGACGAGCCCACCTCCGCGCTCGACGTCTCGGTGCAGGGCCAGGTGATGAACCTGCTACTGGAACTGGGGCGCACCCGCGCGCTCAGCTTCCTGTTCATCACGCACAACCTCAGCCTGGTGCTGTCGGTCGCCGACCGCGTCGGCGTGATGTACCGGGGCGAACTGATCGAAATCGGCGAACCGGACGAGATCCGGCTCCACGCCCGGCACGAGTACACCCGCCGTCTCCTCGCGGCGAATCCCGAACTGCCCGCCCACCCCCACACTGGAGTGCGGAACCCATGAGACGAACCCTGACCAAGGCCACGCTCGGCCTGGCGACCGTCCTGCTGCTCAGCTCGTGCATGGGAAGCCAGGCGGGTGGTGGGGCCGCCGACGGGCCGCCGAAGCCCGGCGGCAACCTGAACGTCGCCGTGCCCACCGATCCGCAGTCCCTCGACATGGTCGCGAATCCCGGCCAGGTGACCGCGCATATCGGCAACATGATGTACGAGAAGCTGTTCGAGGTGGACAAGGGCTTCACCGCCCGGCCCATGCTGGTCGAGGACTACACCACCAGCCCGGACCGGCTCACCTACACCTTCAAACTGCGCCAGGGCGTCACCTTCCACGACGGCAACCCGCTGACGTCCGAGGATGTCGTGGCGAGCCTGAAGCGGTGGCAGCAGGTGCACCGCACCGGCCAGCTGGTCACGCCGGACATCGAAGCGATCACGCCGACCGATCCGGCGACGGTGACCATCAAGCTCAAGAAGCCGCGTTACCCGCTGATCAACGAACTCGCCGGCGCGGGCACGGAGATCTACGAGGCGAAAAACCTCACCGGTGTCGCACCGACCGGTTTCGCCCAGGACAAGGCGATCGGGACCGGGCCGTACAAGCTGAAGAGCTGGGACATCGGCCGCGAACTGGTGCTGGAGCGCTACTCCGGCTACAAGTCCCGGTCCGAAGAGGACTGGGGTGGGCAGGCGGGCGCCAAGCACGCGTACCTGGACACCGTGACCTACAAGGTGGTCTCCGACCAGGACGCGCTGATCAACGGCCTCCAGACCGGCCAGTGGGACCACATCATGCCCACGAACGACCAATACGAGCCGCTGCGCAACAACCCTGCCGTTGTCGTGCACAACCTGCCCGGCGGCAACGACAACGTCGTGATCCCGAACTTCAACACCGGTTCGAAGTTCGCCGATCCCCGCGCCCGCGAGGCGCTGAACCTGCTGCTCGACAAGCCCGCGATCAACGCGGCCACCGGCGGCAGCAAGGACCTCACCATCGAGACCGGCGCCTTCGCCTCGCCGGACAACAAGCAGTTCTACTCCACCGCGGGTGAAGAGGTCTACAAGGCCCACGACCCGGAGAAGGCAAAGCGGCTGCTGGCCGAGGTCGGCATCACCGCCGGCGCCACGATCCGGATCGTCACCACCAACTCGTATCCGGAGTTCGGCAAGTGGGCCGTGCTGATCCAGGACAGCCTGTCGAAGATCGGCATCAACACCAAGATCGACACCTTCGACTTCGCCACCATGCTCGGCACGCTGACGAAGGAACCGGGTGGCTGGGACATCACCACGCTGTTCTTCGACTCGGCACTGACCTCGCCCGCGCAGATGCCCGCGCTCACCCTGGGCACGCTGAACGGTTCGTCTTCGCCCGAACTGGACGGCCTCATGGCCGAGTTCAACGCCTCGACGACACCCGAGCAGGCGAAAGCGGTGGTGGACAAGCTTCAGGCGTTCACCTGGAAGCAACTGTCGGTGATCACCCTGAGCCAGTCGAAGCTGTACGCGGCCTACTCCCCCAAGCTCAAGGGCTACGGCGACTTCTACCGGGTCTTCTGGAACACCTGGCTGGCGTCATGACCGGTCTGCTGCTGCGCAGGCTGCGCGATCTGGTGATCATCCTGGTGATCGTCGGGACGATGATGTTCTTCGTCATCCGGTTGATCCCCGGTGACCCGGCGCAGGCCATCCTCGGCCCGACCGCGCGACCGTCCGATGTGGACGCCCTGCGGGAGAGCATGGGGCTGAACGGGACACTCTGGGAGCAGTACTTCAGCTGGGCCGGGAACGTGCTGCACGGCGACTTCGGCACGTCGATCACCTACCACGCGCCGGTGCTCGGCGTGGTCGCCGACCACATCCTGCCGACGCTGACTCTGGCCGTGTTGTCGACGGTGATCAGCTTCTTCCTCTCGGTCGCGATCACCTCGTGGCAGGCGGTGTCGCCGCGCAATCCGGTGGCACGGGCGCTGGACCGGCTCTCCGCGCTCGGGATGGCGATGCCGGACTTCTGGATCTCGCTGATGCTCGTGCTCGTGTTCTCGGTGACGCTGCGCTGGTTCCCCTCCAGCGGCTACGAGAACCTGTTCACCGACCCGGCGACGGCCGTGCCGGCACTGGTGCTGCCGCTGACCGTGCTGGTCATCGGTCAGACCGCGTTGTTCGTGCTCACCCTGCGCGAAAGCCTGCTCGGGGAGCTGCCACTGGCGTATCTGCGCACCGCTCGGGTGAAGGGGCTGTCGGAGCGGCAGGTCATGACCAAGCACGTCCTGCCGAACGCGCTGATGCCGCTGATCACCCAGCTGGGCAGCAACTTCGCCATGCTGGTCGGCGGGATCGTGATCATCGAGTCCATCTTCGTCGTGCCGGGGCTGGGCCATCTGCTGATGGGCGCGGTGTCGACCCGCGACTTCCCGCTGATCCAGGGTGTGACGCTGTTCGTCGCGGTGCTGTTCGTGCTGGTCAACCTGCTGGTGGACCTCTCGTACGCGCTGCTCGACCCGAAGGTGCGTGTCTCGTGAGCGTGGCTCTTGTGGAAAAGACGTCGCCGGTGCGCGAGAAGCCGTCGCCCGGCCGAGCGGCCAAGGTGTTCCGGCGCAACCGGATGCTGGTGATCACCACGGCGGTGCTGGCGGTGATCGTGCTGACCGTGATCGTGCTGCCGTTCTTCCTGCCGAGCGTCAGCGCGACCGACCCGGTCAACCGGCTGCTGCCGCCGTCGGCCGCGCATCCGCTCGGCACGGACTCGTTCGGCCGTGACGTGCTCGCCCGGCTGGTCTCCGGCGGCCGTGCGTCGCTCGGGCTGTCCGCCCTGATCACCCTGTGCGCGGCCTTCACCGGCCTGGTGATCGGGCTGATCAGCGGGTTCTTCCGCGCCGTCGACGCGGTGCTGATGCGAGTGATGGACGCCTGGATGTCGTTCCCGGCGATCATCCTCGCGATGGCGCTGGCGATCTCGCTCGGCGCGAGCATCTGGACCGAGCTCATCGCGCTGACCGTGATCTTCACGCCGTTCACCGCCAGGGTCATCCGCAGCCGGGTGCTCGGCATCGCCGGTCGCGCCTACATCGGCGCCGCCCGGGTTTCGGGGATGAGCCGGTGGAAGATCCTCGTCGTGCACGTGTTCCCGAACGTGCTGCCGCTCGCGCTGGTCCAGGTCGTGATCCTGTCCGCGGCGGCCATGCTCGTGGACGGGGCGATGAGTTTCCTCGGTCTCGGTATCGCTCCCCCGACCCCGACCTGGGGCAACATGATCGCCGAAGGGCGGTCGTACCTGGTGCAGGCGCCCTGGCTGGTGATCGTCCCCGGCGTGACGATCATGGTGTGCGTGTTCCTGCTGAACCTCATCGGCTCGTCGCTGCGGATCGCCGTCGACGCCCGGGCGCGGACGTTGAGCGAAATGCAGCGCCTGCGCACCCGCCGCCCCTCCGGCAGCTGAGAAAGGATCCCGTTGTCTGCCACTACTTCCCTGGCCGTGCGCCGATTCGCTCCCGAAATCGTCTCGGGACCGCCTGTGCTGCTGGTGCACGGATTCGCCTCCGACGGGCACACCGACTGGATCACCACCGGGTGGCCGGCCGCGCTCACCGCCGCGGGACACGAGGTGCTCATACCCGACCTTCCCGCGCACGGCTCCAGCCCGGCCCCCTCGGGATCGCTGGGTGCCGTCGCGATCACTTCGGAACTCACCCGGCTGCTCGCAGGACTGTCCGAAGTGGACGTTGTCGGCTATTCACTGGGCGCGCGGCTGGCCTGGGAACTGCCCGCACAGGCTCCCGTCCGGCGGCTCGTGTTAGCCGGCGTGAGCCCTTTCGAGCCCTTCGGCGCCGTCGATGTCGCGGCCGCGCTGGCTTTCGCCGGTGGTGGCAAGGCTCCGTCGGATCCGCTGACGGGGATGATCGCTCAGATGATCACCGCGCCGGGGCGGAATCCGGCCGCGCTCGCGCGGTGCGTCGAAGACCTGCGGGCGGAGCCTTTCGCGCCGGTTTCCGGTGCTGTCTCCGTGCCTACCCGCTTTGTGGCGGGCGTGGAGGATCCGGTGAGCCAAGGCATCGAGACGTTGGTGGAGCTGGTGCCGGGGGCGGATCTCGTGCGGGTGCCCGGGGACCACGGTGGGGCGCTGAGGAGCCCGGAGTTCAAGGCGGCCGTGCTGGAATTCCTGGGCTGAGGTCTCCCGCTCTCCGCGTGTGTCAGGAAAACGGCTCGGGAAGCGTTGCGGAACCCACCTTCGCAACGCTTCCCGAGGCTCGACCGACGCCATGAAAGGTCCTTTCCTTGCAAATTTTGCAAGGAAAGGACCTTTCATGGCGCTCTCGCCCGGCTCACGCCACCGAGGTTCGGGTCCGGTGCTCTCACTGCTGCGATGAAGGACGCTTTCATAGCAAATTTTGCCATGAAAGCGTCCTTCATCGCAGCCGCGATAGGCGTTCAGAAGGTCCCATCGGCGGCGACCGAGCGGTCCAGCCAGAGATCCTCCAGGGCCGCCCGCACCTCAGCACCCCGGGAAGCAGCCAGCGCGACAGCGCCCAGGTTGTCCTCCAGCTGAGCCATCCGGCTCACGCCGAACAGCACGTTCGCCACCGGCGTGTACGCGAGGCAGAACGCGAGAGCCAGCTGCGAAGGACTCACCCCGAAGTCCCCGGCAACAGCGGCGACGCGCGTGGCGGCGGCACGGATCGACTCGCGGATCCCGCCCGGGTCGGCGCCGATCTTCCGCGACGGAGTCTTGCCGAGCAGCACGCCACCCTCGAACACGTCGGACGCCTGCAACGTCAACCGTCCCGCCTCGAAATGCGCGCCGTAGAAAGGACCTTCCGCCATCGAACGCCGCACGACGCTGTACTTCAGCTGAGCGAACCGCGGTGCCGGAAGCCCTTCGCGGGAAGCGAAGTCCAGTGCCCGGTCGAGGTCCGCGGCCTGCCAGTTGTTCACGCCCCAGACGTCGAAGCGGCCGAGCCGGATCTGTTCGGCCACCTCGGTGACGATCCGCGGGATGTCCGGGCGCTCGAAATAGTCGCCGACCACGACGGCCTCCGCACGCTCGACGCCGACACGGTCGAACGAGGTCGCGAGCTGCTCGGCGAAACCGGTGTTCGGGTAGTCCCAGAGCCAGAGTTTCCCGCACAGCTGATACTCGTCGCGCTTGATACCGGCGGCACGGACGGCCTCGCCGAAGAGGAGGTCCGTGCGCGATTGCTCGGAATGCGGCCCCATGTTGTAGTGAGCCACGTCGAAGAGCGTGATCCCGGAGTCGATCGCGTACCGGAGCAGGCGCACCGCGTCGTCGAAATCCATGCGGTCCCAGGTGTTCCAGGATCCCAGGCTCAGCGCCGAAGTGGCGAAGCCGAGTCCGTTCTGCTTCTCGTCCACGAGATTTCCTTTCGCTGGTAACGGAAACCAGTTTTAGTCTACGATTGTAGAATGAACAAGAGACTTGTTGTGGTGACCGGCGGTGCCAGTGGCATCGGCCGCGGAGTCGCCGAAGCCTTCCAGTCCGCGGGTGACCGCGTGGTCATCGCCGACGTCGATGTCCGCGCCGCGCACGACCTGGCCGGAGAACTCGGCGCGGAGCACGTCGAACTCGACATCTCCGACCCCGGATCGGTCGACGCCGCGCTGGCGCTGGTCACCGATCGGTTCGGCCCGGTGGAGGTCCTGGTCAACAACGCCGGCCTCGCCGGGGGCGGCGGGCCGTTGGTGGGCTTGGACATCGGCGTCTTCGACCTCTGCATGCGGGTGAACTTCCGCGGCACCTTCCTGATGACGCGCGCGGTCGGCGCGCACATGCTGGAAGCGGGTACCCGGGGCGCCATCGTGAACATCACCTCCATCGGCGCCCGGCAGCCGACCCCGGGACTCGGCCACTACGAGGCCACCAAGGCAGCCGTCGAGGCCCTCACCCGCTCGGCCGCGCTCGAACTGGCACCGCACGGCATCCGCGTCAACGCCGTCGCGCCCGGCCCGGTACTCACTCCGATGACCGCCGGGTTCGCTTCGGACACCGCTGCCCGCGCGGCATGGGAAGCGAGGATTCCCCTGGGAACCATCGCTTCCGTCGCCGACGTGGTGCCGTCAGTCCTGTTCCTCGCCTCCGCCGACGCCGGCCATCTCACCGGGGTGAGCCTCCAGGTCGACGGCGGGCAGCTGCTCACCTGAGTACACGACGCGGCCGCCGGACACGGTGAGTTCGACACCGACGTCCGGCAGGTCCGCGAATCCGACCTCAAGCGGGTTCGCCTCCAGCACACAGAAGTCCGCGACGCGGCCCACGGTCAGCGATCCCTTCCAATCCGCCGCACCGTCCTGCTCGGCGGCCGCGACCGTGTAGCAGCGCAGTAACCGGGCCATCAGCCCGGCGTCCACTTCGGACGCTTCCAGCATCCGGGCGGCCGCCGCGATGTGCACCCGCCAATCGGGGGTCACCACCGGCGCGTCGCTGCTCAAGGTCAGCGGGACCCCCGAGGCCAGCATTTCCGCCAATGGCCAGGCACGAGCACCGACCTCGGCACCGAGTGCGTCCGTCAGCATTCCCCGCATGGCCACCGCGATAGCGGGCTGCGTGGTCAGGCCGACGCCCGCCGAAGCCATTCGCGCGAGCTGATCCACCGTCACCAGATCGCCGTGCACCAGGTGGTCGCCACGGCGAAGCGAGCCGAGCGCGGCCTCGATGCTGCGGTCCCCCGTGGCGTGCACGGCCACCGTCATCCCGGCGTCGTGGGCGAGACGGATCATCGCGGTCAGATTGCCCGCACGGCCAGGATCGTCGTCGCCGTCGACGAGCAGCGCTCCGTGTGAACCGTCGGCGTAGCAGTGGCGCGTCCACGCGGAGCGCATCGGCGGAATTCCGTCGGCGAAGATCTTCACGCCGGGCACGTTGAGCCACAACGGATTCGCGGCCGGCGCCGGAACCGCCAGCCCGCGCCGGAAGTTCGCCAGCGAACTGGCGCCGTCGAGCAGTCCGAACAACCTCAGCGCGGTCACCCTCGCGCGCAGGAGCCCGTCATCGGCCAGCGTCGCGTACTCCTCCAGCACCTCGGCGCTGAAACACCCGGTCTCGCCGGGCCCCAGGCCGGGTTCGGTGTAGCTCGTGATGCCCAGCGACGCGCACAGGTCACCCGCACGCAGGATGGCGGCTCGCCGTTCGACCGCGGAACGCACCGTTTTCTCTTCTCCACCAGCGAATCCGGCGCCGCCGATGAGCGTGTCCGGCCACCGCGCACCGAGCCAGGTCGCATGCAGATGGGAATCGTTGATACCGGGGAGGACCGTTCTCCCCGCCAGGTCGATCACCTCGGTCTCCGGGCCGATGTGGTCCAGCGCGACATCGCCGAGGGCGACGATCCGGTCGTCACGCACGGCCATCGCCCGCACGACGGTGCCGGCCGGGTCGAAGGTGAGCACAGGACCGCCGCGAACCACGAGTGAAGCGGGACGAATACGGTGCGACGGCATGGTTTCCTCCAGGATCTGGACTTTTTCCCCTACGACTGTAGACTAAAAAGATGGTCAACAGAACCGAAGCGGCGGTGCTCACCGAACACGGCTCCGCGCTCACCTTGCGGGAACTACCGCTGCCCGGGGAGCCGGAACCGGGCGCCGCGCTGGTCCGGATCACCTGCACCACCCTGTGCGGCACCGACGTGCACCTCTGGTCCGGCCAGATGACCTTCCCCGGCATGCTCCCGATGGTGCTGGGCCACGAAATGGTCGGCGAGGTGGTGGCCGTCGGACCGGGGACCACCGACACGCTCGGCCGCGAGATCACCGAGGGCGACCGCATCGGCTGGTCCGAGTCGACCTGTGGAAAGTGTTACGGCTGCACGATCTTGCGTGAACCGGTCGCGTGCGATAGACGCGGATACGGGTTCCTCCAGCGTTCCGACGTCTTCCCGTACGCCACCGGCGGGCTCGTGCGGTACTGCTACGTGACTCCCGGCGCGGCGAAGCTTCTCCTGCCCGGCGACGTCAAGGACACTTGGGCCTCGATGTCGGGCTGCGCGGGCAAAACCGTGCTGCGAGCCGTCTCGCGATCGGGCGGGATCCGTCCGGGGGCGACCGTCGTGGTCCAGGGCGCGGGCGCACTGGGCGTGTTCGCCACCGCGGTCGCGCGGATCTCCGGCGCGGGCGACGTGATCACCATCGGCGGTCCCGCCGATCGGCTGAAGATCGCCGAGCGTTTCGGGGCCACAGCGACGATCCCGGTCGACGGCAGCGCCGAAGACCGCGTCGAGCGAGTCAAGGAACTCACCGGCGGCCGGGGCGCCGACCACGTCTTCGACTTCGCCGGCGGGCCGACCATCGGCGAAGAGGCCGTCGCCTTCGCCGCCCAGCGCGGGACCATCGCGATCGTCGGCTCCACCGGTCCCGCGCCCTCTCCCGTGGCGCTGGGCACTGTGATGGGCAAAGAACTCACGGTCGTCGGGTCGCTCAACGGCGACATCGCCGACTACCACGGCTCGGTGGACTTCTTCCGCACGTTCGCCGATCGGCTGCCGTGGGACGAACTCTTCAGCGCGCCCGTCGGTCTTTCCCAAGCTTCGCAGAGTGTCGAGTCGATGTCGCGGCTCGGTGAACTCAAAGCCGTCATCGACCCCCGCCTGCCGTGATTTCCGCCCGTGAACCCGCGACCGCGATCGACGTCGGCAGGGCGGGGCCTTCGGCCGGGGCGGGTTCACGCGTACGCCGGTTTCCCGAACACACCCCAGCTCCGCCACCCCAGCCCTAGGAGAACCCATGTCCGTCATCCCCCAGCGCCGGATCGGCCGCGACGGCCCGCTCACCGGCGTGCTCTCGCTCGGTTCCTGGCACACCTACGACCGGATGGACTTTCGCGAGGCGGTCAACCTGGTCCGCACCGCGGTCGATTCCGGGATCACGCTCTTCGACGTCGGTGTCTACGGTTTCCCCGGCGCCGCACCGGTTTTCACCGACGTGCTGTTCTCCGCCATGGTCCGCGCGGCCGGGATCCGCCGGGAGGACTACCTGTTCTCGGCCAAGCTCTGGCTGGAGGGCTATCCGGAGCACAACCTCCGTGGCCAGCTGGACAACGCGCTGTTCCGCGCGGGCGTCGAGCACGCCGATCTGGTGGTGCTGGGCGATCTCCGTCGCGACGACACCGATCTGCACCGGTTGGTGCTGGATCTGAACGAGCTCCGCGAGGCCGGGCTCATCCGGCAGTGGGGCGTCAACAACTGGTCCGCCGGCACGATCCAGGCCCTGCACGATTTCGCCGCGGCCGAGAACGTGCCCGGTCCCGCGATCGCGCAGCTGAAGTACAGCGTCGCACGACGGTCCATTCCGGACGGTGATCCCTTCAAGAAGGTCTTCGGCGAAATCGGGGTCACGCTCCAGTCGTCGGATATCTTCGAAGGCGGGATCCTGCTGGGCAAGAACAGCGGAGCGCGCCAGGTCGGCCGCGACCCCGGCGACATCCGCGAGCGCATCGCCGCCTCCGCCCCGGAACTGGCGAAGATCGCGGCCGGGCTGGACGCGACACCCGCTCAGCTGTGTCTCGCGTTCACCCTCACCCATCCGGCCAACACGACCACGCTCTTCGGCGCGACGAGCACCCAGCAGCTCAAGGACAACCTGGGCGCCGTCGACCTCGTCGAGCGCGTGGGCGCGGAGCAGCTCCGCGAACTCGTCGAGCCGTATTGGGCCGACCGGGGCGTCGTCGATCCGGAGGGACCGTGACGGCCTTCGATCCCGAACTCGCCGAAGCCCTGAGCGGGCTGCCTTCCGGACCGCCACTGGGCGCCGAATCGCTGGCGGAGATCCGGCGGGTGATGGCCGACGGGAACCTGAGTTGCGCCGAGGCGATCGGCGACCGGGATCTCGTCTGGGAGGACCGGCGGGTCCCCGGCACCGCCGTGGTCGTCACGGTCGTCAAGCCGAGGGACGCCAAGGACGCGCCGGGGTTCTACAACATCCACGGCGGCGGGATGGTGCTGGACGACCGGTTCGCCGACCTGCCCAGAATGGTCTCGCTGGTCGAGGAGTTCGGCTTCGTCGCGGTGACCGTGGACTACCGGCTCGCTCCCGAACATCCGCATCCGGCGCCGATCGAAGACTGCTACGCGGGCTTGACGTGGATGGTCGAGCACGCGGGCGAACTCGGCTTCGACCCGGGACGGCTGATCGTGGGCGGCGGCAGCGCCGGAGGCGGGCTCAGCGCGGGTATCGCCTTGCTCGCCAGGGATCGCGGTGGACCTGCGCTCGCCGGTCAGCTCCTGCTGTGCCCGATGATCGACAGCCGCAACGATTCGGCGTCCACAGTGGAATTCGCCGAACGCGGGGTGTGGGGCCGGGCGGCCAACGAGTTCGGCTGGCGATCCCTCCTGAATGGACAGACGTCGCCATACGCCGTTCCGGCCACGGCGACCGATCTCACCGGTCTCCCGCCCGCCTTCATCGAGGTCGGCGCGGCCGAGATCTTCCGCGACGAGGACGTCGGGTACGCGCGGCGGCTCTGGCAGGCGGGCGTGCCCACCGAACTGCATGTCTGGGCGGGCGCGTACCACGGCTTCGACCGGATCGCCCCGGACAGCGAGGTGACCCGGGCCGCGCTAGCCGCCCGGGCCTCCTGGCTGCGCCGCACTATCGGCCGAGCATGAACCGGGCGGCCTGCTCGCCGACCAGCACCGCCGGCGCGTTGGTGTTGCCCGTGGTCACCCGGGGCAGCACCGACGCGTCGGCGATCCGGAGCCCGCGGATCCCGTGCACGGCGAGCTCCGGGTCGACCACGGAGTCGGCGTCGGTGCCCATCCGGCAGGTCCCGACCTGGTGGTGGTAGGTGATCGCGGTCCGCCGGACGTACTCGCGGACATCGGTGTCCGGCCCCGGGTACAGCTCGCGGGCGCCCCAGTCGTCGGCCAGCGCGGACGCGTGGCCGATCTCCCGGCACTGCTCGACCGACGCGACCAGGCTCTCGAAGTCGGCCGGATCCTCCAGCGCGGCCAGGTCGATCAGCGGCTCGTCGAGCGGGCTCGGCCCCGAAAGCCGGAGACTGCCCCGGCTGCGTGGCGTGACCATGCCCGCCATCAGCGAGAACCCGGTCTCCGGACCGGTCATCCACGACTCGTACATCGGCACGCTGAAGTGGATCGGCTGGGTGTCGGGCACCTCCAGACCAGGGCGGCTGCGCCAGAACAGATGGGTCTGCGTGACCGAGCGGCCGGGCGCGGGCGGATCGACCTGACGGCGATCGGTCGCGAAGATGACCGGCGAGAGCAGATGGTCGTGCAGGTTCTTCCCGACGCCCGGCAGGTCCGCGACGACGTCGATACCGTGCACCTCCAGCTCGTCGACCGGGCCGATCCCACTGCGCAGCAGGATCGCCGGGGACGCCAGCGCGCCGGCGGCGAGCACGACCTCGTCGGCGAAGACCTTGCGCAGTTCGCCGTCGACCTCGGCGAGCACGCCGGTCACCTTGTCGCCCTCGATGAGCAACCGGTGCACGAGCGCTCCCGTGTGGACGGTCATCCGCTCGGCCGCGGGCCGGCCGTAGGCGAGCCAGGTGTTGAGCCGTTCGCCATCGCGCGTGGTGACGCGTTGCACCGACACGCCGTCGAGCTCGTCGCCGTTGTAATCCGGATTGAACGGCAGGCCGACCTGCACCGCCGCGTCCACAATGGACTGCTGGATCGGATGCAACGGCTCGTTCGGTACGACGTCGAGCAGATCCTTCTCGATCCGCTCGAACACCGGGCGCACGTCGTCCCACCGCCAGCCCGGCAGGTCCCAGCCGTCGTAGTCGGCCGGGGCGCCGCGCACCCAGATCATCGCGTTGAGCGAATGCGACCCGCCGAGCACCTTGCCGCGTGGCAGGTGCAGCCGCCGGTTCGCCGCGTGCGGCTGCGGGACGGTGTAGTAGTCCCAGTCCTCCGGGCCGTGCCACAGCTCTCCGGCCCGCGAAGGGTCGTGAATGGCCGGATTGGTGTCCGGCCCGCCCGCTTCGAGCAGGGTGACCCACGCCCCGGAATCGGCCAGTCTCCTGGCGACCACCGAACCGGCCGAACCCGCTCCCACCACGATGACGTCCATGTCCCCACCCTCGCAAGGCGCGACGACGTCCGGCGGATTCGTTTCGCTGGCAGACAATCGGCATGCCCTGGCGGGCAAGACCGGAGACCTCGTGGCGCCCGATACTCGATCACACACCGGTCGAGGAGGAGCTAGCCATGGCCACACGCCTGTTCATCGACGGACAGTGGACCGCCGCGGGAGGCGGGTCGCTGCCGACGTACGATCCGGCCACCGGCCAGGTGATCGAGGAGGTCGGCACCGCGTCGGCCGCCGACGTCGACGCCGCCGTCGGTGCCGCACGGAAGGCATTGAACGACCCCGCATGGGCGGGACTGCTGCCGGTTCAACGCGCGGCGCTGCTGTTCAAGCTGGCGTCGCTGGTCGACGAGCACCACGAGGAGCTGGCCGCGCTCGAGACACGCGACCAGGGCCAGCCGATCGGCATCTCACGCCAGGTCAGCGTCACCGGCGCGGCGGAGCACCTCAGGTACTTCGCGGGCTGGGTGACCAAGATCCAGGGCACCACCAACCCGGTGTCCTTCCCGGACACGCTGCACTACACCCGCCGCGAGCCGGTCGGGGTGAACGCGCTGATCACGCCGTGGAACTTCCCGCTGATGATCCTGGTGTGGAAGCTCGCGCCCGCACTGGCCACCGGCAACACCGTGGTGATCAAGCCCAGTGAGGTCACCCCGCTGACCAGCATCCGCCTGGTGGAGCTCGTGCACGAGGCCGGGTTCCCGCCGGGGGTGGTCAACCTGGTCACCGGTGACGGCGCGGTGGGCGCGCTCCTGAGCAGGCACGACGACGTCGACCACCTGTCCTACACCGGGTCCACCGCGGTCGGGAAACTGATCACGGCGGCGAGCGCGGAGTCGAACCTCAAGCGCCTCACCCTCGAACTCGGCGGCAAGGCACCCAGCATCATCGCCGACGACGCGGACATCGACGCCGCCGTCGCGGGCAACCTCGCGGGCGCGACGCTGAACAGCGGGCAGGTCTGCGCCGCGTACACCCGGTTCTTCGTGGACCGCAAACGCGAACAGGAGTTCGTCACGAAGCTGGCCGCCGGGCTCGAAGACCTCAAGATCGGTCCGGGGCTGGACGAATCCACCCAGCTCGGCCCGCTCGTGTCCGCGAAGCACCGTGAGCATGTGGACTTCCTCGTCTCGACCGGGAACGAGCAGGGTGCGGAACTGGTCACCGGCGGCAAGCCCGTCGACCGCGACGGCTACTTCTACTCTCCCACGTTGTTCGCCGGTGTCGCCGACGACATGACGATCATGCGTGAGGAGATCTTCGGCCCGGTCCTCGCCGTCACCGCCTACGACGATCCGGACGAACTGCTCGCACGGGCGAACGACACCGAATACGGGCTCGCGGCGACCGTGTGGACCCGCGATCTGGGCGTCGCGCAGCGGTTCGCCAACGGTATCCGGGCGGGCGCCGTGTTCGTCAACATGCCGTCGATCCCCGACATGGCGGCACCTTGGGGCGGCTACAAGGCTTCCGGCTGGGGCCGCGAGATGGGGCCGTGGGCGATCGACGCGTACACCGAGATCAAATCCGTCTGGCTGCACTACTCGTGACCACGGGCGACGCGGTCAACTCGACCACGATGAGCAAGTCGCAGATCGCCTACCACTGGATCAAGGCGAGGATCGACGACGGCACCTTCTCCCCCGGTTACCGCCTCGTGTTCGGGCAGATCGCGCAGGAACTCGGGGTCAGCACCGTGCCCGTGCGCGAGGCTGTCCGGCGGCTGGAGGCCGAGGGCCTGGTGACCTACGAGCACAACGTCGGCGCGCAGGTCGCGATGGCGGACGAGAGCGACTACCAGCACACCATGCAGACGCTCGCGCTGGTCGAGGGCTACGCCGCCGCGCTCGCGGCGCCGTCCTTGCCCGGCGAGGCGCTCGACGAGGCCAAGGCACTCAACGCGGAACTGACCGCCTGCCTGGACAACTTCGAGCCGTCACGATTCACGGCGCTGAACCGCGACTTCCACCGCGTCCTGTTCGGCACCTGCCCCAATCCGCAGGTACTCGATCTGGTGAACCGCGGCTGGAACCGGTTGGCCGGGCTGCGCACGTCGACGTTCAGCTTCGTCCCCGGCCGCGCGCACGAATCCGTGCAGGAGCACCGGAAGATCCTCGACCTGTTCGATCGGAACGCGCCGGCCGGGGAGATCGAACTGGCCGTGCGCGAACACCGGTTGACCACCCTGGAGACGTTCCTGGCCTGGCGGCACCCTTAGCTTGCGTGGGTCGTGAGTGGCTGCGGAAAAGCGTAGAAGCGCACGGAAAGTTCCTTCTCCCCCTCCACCGGACGACGACGGCGTAGGCAGTACCGCGTGATCAGTTCGCGGTACTCCGCGTCCAGCTCACGGAACTCCTCCTCGGTCAGCCTCGTCGAGGTCCGTTGGGCCGTCGCCCAGGGGCCGAACTCCTCGCGATGCGCCGCGGCCCAGGACAGCAGGGCGACCTCGTTCGCGTACTTCGCGTCGAGGAAGGCCGCGACCCGTTCCCTATCCGCGCCGTCGTAGTCCTCCGGCTTCGGCTCTCGTAGGTCTTGCGGGATCGCGATCCAGTTCCCTTTCCGGTGACGGCGGACGAAACCGTTGTCCCGCAGAGTGTTCAGGCATTCGGTGACTTCGGCGCGCTCCAGCCCCGTCCGGCGCGCGACCGTCCGCGTGTCGCCGGGAAGCTCACGCGTCACCCGCTGGTATCGCGGGTCCTCCCGCATCGCGATGTCCCGCAAGGTGACCGATCGCCGCGGCAGCGCGTCGCTCAACAACCGGCGCGCGGTGAAGGCCAGCACCACGGCGACCGGGATCTCGACGAAGACGGCGAGCGCGACACTGGTCCACCGTTCGGCCGACGTCCAGCCGAGCATGACGTCGAACCACGCGTCGCAGCACAACATCGCGGCCGTGGCCGACAGCAGTGGCACGGCCGCCCGGCGGCGGCGCGTCCCCAGCCACGCGCCGGCCGCGAAGCAGAGCAGAAGTGCGACGTCGAATCCGACCCAGGCCGCGCGCCACTGGCCGGTGTCGTACCGGTCGGGCAGGGTTTGCGCGAGGTAGACGGTCCAAGGCACGAGCAAGACCGCCGCGCCGGCGAGCACCGTCAGGAGTATCCGTCGGATCATGATCACGACGCTAGAAGCGGGCGGCGGTCCCGGCATCCGGGATTCTCCCTGGTCCGGGCTCCGGGTCCGCCGACCTCGAATCCCGCGGGAACTCGACCGGCAGGGAGCCGCCGGCGGTGCCGCGCGGGCAGGCCGCCCCGATCGACGTTGCTGTGGCTTTCGCGACACGCCGTGTTTGCCTCATCCCCTCGTGAGCCGTCCTGGCCGCCCACGAGGACTTGAGTCTCCACCCACTGGAGCCTTTACCGTCGCTCCCATGACGATCACCGTTCTCGACACCTACCCCGCGATGCGAGCGATCCTGCGCGCGCCGCGGGCGGACCGCGCCGCGATGCTCAAGGCGATGGTCGAGCCCGCCGCCGGGATGTACCGCTACTTCCCCGGCGACGTGGATCTCGTCGCGATGCACGCGATGGGTTCCGGGTTCCCGCTCGACCGCGACGAGGAACGCTGCCTGGAGGCACTCGAAGCACTCCACGAGGCGGACGCCTGGAACCGGATCCAGCGGGCGCTCGACGACGCCGTCACCGCTCAGCTCGCCGCGACGCCCGGACTGACGGTCCCCGACGTCACCGTCCTCACCGTGCTGGGTGATCCCGGCGACGAGCACTTCATGGGCCCGAATCTGGGGATGACGGCGAACGGGAGTGTGCCCGGCTACATCCACCTCAACTTCTGGCCGTATCCGGAGAACCTGGCGCGGCTGGAAGCCACGGCCGTCCACGAGTTGAACCACAACCTGCGCTACAGCCCCGGCGGGGTGATCTGGGACCCGGCGACGGTCACCGTCGGCGAGCAGATCGTGTCCGAAGGCCTGGCCGACGCGTTCGCCCGCCAGCTGTACGGCGACGAACTCGGCTACGCCCGCATCGGTGTGCCGCATCTGCACGACGACGCCGTGTTCGCGAAGGTCGTCTCCGGGCTGGAGATCACCGGCATGCGGAACTTCACGGCGTGGGTGCACGGCGACGAGACCGCCGCCCGTTACGGCGCCACACCCGTCGGCCTGCCGACCGGCGCCGGGTACGCGGCCGGCAACCGGCTCGTCGACGCCTATCTGGCCGCGACGGGCCGGACCGCCGCGGAGGCCCTGCTGGCGGACCGCCGCGACGTCATCGACACCGCCCTCGGCTAGGACTCGCGGCGCCTCGACCGGATCGTGAGTGCCACCAGCGCGCCACCGACGAGCAGCAGGAACAGGCCGGAGACCAGCAGGCCCCGGACCTCGCTGCCGGTCGAGGCCAGCGGGCCGCCGTCGGATGGCCCGCCGCCCGGCGCGGTCCCGCCCGGCTGCCCGGGCGTGGTGGTCAGCGTGACGCCGGGGCCCGGGGTCGTGGTCGAAGTGCTGGTGGTGGTGGTCGGCGCGGTGCTGCTCAAGCTCGACGACGGCCTGGAGCTGCTGCTCGTCGGGCTCGACGACGTCGCGCTGCTGGAGGAACTGCTCGATGTCGAGCTGGTGCTCGTCGGGCTCGACGACGTGGTCGTGGTCGAGGTCGGCGTCGTCGAGGTGGGCGCCGTCGACGTCGAAGTCACCGAAGTCGGGCTGGTCGACGTGGCGCTCGTCGGTGTCGAGCTGGTCGGTGTCGAGCTGGTCGGTGTCGAGCTACTGGTCGTGGTGGTGCTGCTGCTCGTGGTGGTCGAGCTGCTGCTCGTCGGCGAACTGCTCGACGACGAAGAAGAAGACGTGGAGGTGCTGGGCGTCGTGGTCGGCGTGCTGCCGCATTCGGGCAGGTCGCCGTTGAACGGGTAGGCGTGGAACTCCTGCCCGCCACCGCCGGTCGCCTCGGAGGTGTGCACCAGCGAGCCCGTGGTGAAGAAACGGCCGTTCATCCCGGAGGCGGTGACGGTCGCGGTGCTCCCCGGCTCACCGATCAGCACACTCCCCTGAAACTGGGCGCCTCCGGCGATCTTCACTCCGGTCGCGTCCGGGAAGTTCCACAGCAGCCGCTCGCGCAGCTTGTTCAGCGGATCCTGGTCGTTGAGGTCGCCGGTGTAGGTGTTGATCGTCCGGGCGGCTCCCACCATGTTGACCAGAATCGTCGCCCCGGCCGGGATGCCCTCGAACTCGATCCCCTGCATGCCACCGGTGGCGCCGGTCAGGTCGAAGTCCACGGTGAACACCTGCAGCGCGGATTTCCCGTCCCCGGTGAACAGGGTGCGGTATCCCTGGTTGACCGCCGTGCCCGTGGCCGGACGCGGCGTGGTGCCTTCCCGTGCGTAGCACTTGCTCGCCACTCGGAGTTCCTCGCGCAGGCCCAGATAGGGTTTCGCCGCGTCGGGGTCCTTTTCGAGCTTGCCGGTCACCGTCCCGGTGACGGTTCCCGCGTGCCGGACGACGCCGCCGTCGGCGAGCAGCCGCTGGTCCGCCGCGACACTGACGTTCCCGCCGGTGGTCAGGAAGTCGGCGCCGTCCGATGGCGGGACACGCGAACCGACACCGGCGATGCCGACGTTGTAGACGGAGGACGCGCCCGCTCGTTTCGCCATGTCGAAATCACCGAGGACGACGACCCGCCCTTCGGCTTCCGCGGCGGCTTCCCGTACCTGGAATTCGCCGCCGACATAGACATTGATGCCGTCGTCCCGGCCCGCGTAATCCTCGTTGTTCACCGGTGGGTACACATCGGGACAGGCCGGCCCGACGCACGGTCCCAGACCGCCCGGTAAAGGGGCGGCGACCGCGCCGTCGGTGACCACGAGCGCCGCCACGCACACCGCGGCGGCGGCACCGGCAGAAAGAGAGGCGAATCGCCTTGCACGCATGCGGCGATTCTTGTGCCCATCGACCGTGCGAACACAATCGGAATGCGGAAATACCCCCGACCGGGCGAGGCGGGTAACCCACCCATTCGTGGACGTCCAGCGTTGTCCAGACAAGGGAATTCCAGGTGGAACGCGAAATCCCTAGAGTCTTGCCGGACGATGGGAGGTTCGCCACATGACGGACACCGGAGTGGGCAGGCGCGCCGGTTCGGTGGAAGTGCTCGCGGGCCTTCTCGTTCTCGTCCTGCTGGTCCGAGGCCCGCTCGACGACGTCCTCGGCACGCCGATCGTGCAGACCTGGACGACGGTCTTCGTTTCGATCGTGCTCCAGGCTGTTCCTTTCCTCGTCTTCGGGGTGACCCTTTCCGCCGCGATCGCGGTCTTCGTGCCGCGGGAATTCTTCGCGAAAGCCCTTCCGAAACGTCCGGTTCTCGCGGTTCCGGCGGCCGCGGCGACCGGAATGGTGCTGCCGGGTTGCGAATGCGGTTCGGTCCCGGTCGCCGGCGCCTTGGTGCGCAAGGGGGTCACCCCGGCGGCGGCGCTGGCGTTCCTGCTCGCCGCCCCCGCCCTCAATCCGGTCGTGCTGGCCGCCACGGCGATCGCGTTCCCGGATGAGCCGTCGATGGTCTTCGCCAGGGCGGCGGCCGGGCTCGCCGCCTCGGTCGTGATGGGCTGGCTGTGGCTCGGCCTCGGCCGGACGGAGTGGATCAAGCTGCCCGCGCACGCCCACGACGGCCCGCGCTGGCCGGCGTTCGCCGGCGCGGCAGGCCACGACCTGGTGCATGCGGGCGGATTCCTGGTCATCGGTGCCATGGCGGCCGCGACGCTCAACGTCCTGATCCCCGGCCGCTGGCTCCAGACCGTCGCGGACCATCCGGTGCTCGGTGTCCTCGCGCTGTCCCTGCTGGCGGTCCTGTTGTCGATCTGCAGCGAAGCGGACGCCTTCGTCGCCGCCTCGCTGAGCCAGTTCTCCCTCACCGCCCGCCTGGCGTTCCTCGTGGTCGGGCCGATGGTCGACCTGAAGCTGTTCGCCATGCAGGCCGGCACCTTCGGCAGGCGGTTCGCCGCCCGGTTCGCGCCCGCCACGTTCGTGGTCGCGCTCGGTTGCGGGGTCGTGACCGGGACGGTGCTCTGGTGAACCGGACCGCCGCGACCGTCGTGCTGCTCCTGCTGGGCGCGGCCGTGGTCAAGGTCTGCTTGACCGGCCAATACCTGCGTTATGTCAAGGAAGGGCTGTGGCCGTTCCTGCTCGCGTCCGGTCTCCTGGTCCTGGTGCTGGCGGCGACGAACCGCCATCGTCATCCGAAAGTGGCCTGGCTGCTCCCTCTTCCGGTTCTCGCGTTGCTGTTGGTCGCCCCGCAGCCGCTCGGCAGCTACGCGGCGGGCAACGCGGGCACTGCGCTGAGCCGATCCGACGAATATCCGGCACTGCCCGACGGCGACCCGGTGAAGGTGACCGTCCTGGACTACGCCTCCCGCGCGGTGTTCGACGAGGGCCGGTCCCTCGGTGCGAGAAGGGTCGTGCTCACCGGTTTCACCGCCACCGGCCCGGACGGCGCGTCACTGCTCGTCCGGATGATCCTGACGTGCTGCGCAGCGGACGGCCGCCCGGTGAAGGTCGTGCTGGACGGCCAGGTCCCGAGCGCGCCCGACACCTGGATCGAGGTCACCGGCACGTTCCGGCCGGGATCCGTGGTGGACGCCGTCAACGGCGAACGCATCCCGTTCCTGACGGTCGAAAACGTCGTACCGGTGGCCGCGCCCGAACGTCCTTACGAATAGTCAGGCCCAGCTCCATTGGATCCCGTACTGGCCGGGGAGCGGGTCGAGGGTGATGAACTGGAAAGTACTGGTCGCCCTGTCGAATCTCGCCTCGCCGCGCTCCTCGCGTGGCAGCCCGCTGCGAGGCTGGAAGAACGCGGTGCAGCGTTTCGGCAGCCGTCCGGGGTCGAACGCGAGCTGCACGACGATGTCCCGCGCGGGCCGGTAGAGCGCGATCTGCGCGTGCCGGTTGGTCTGTCCCGGCGGAAACCGGACCCCGAACTCCACAGAGGCCAGTTCGCCCGCGGCCAAGGCCCGGTCGAGCGCGAATTCGAAGACGCAGGTGGACGACGGGACGTCCGCGCGGAACCGCGCCGGACGGCAGCCTTCGGTGAACAGCACCACGGGCGGCTGCGTGATACTGGAACACCGGCTCACGAACACGAACCGCGAGGTGCCGTCGTGATCGGCGCGGACGAGCCGCCGGACCCGGATCGATTCCTGGTGCCCGTGCCCGTCGACGCGGTAGCACACGTTCTGCGAAATCCGGTGCGGTGTATCGAGTTCGTCCGGCGTCGCGTCCATTTTGGCCAGTGCGCGCACCACTTCCTCCGGCCGCCGCCACACCTGGTCGTAGGGCAGGGCGTCGCCGGTGCGGCTCGTCCCGCGGCCGCGGGGGCGCCGCGGGCCGAGCAACCCGGTCAGCGTTTCCGGCGGTTGGCCGAGAATGGTCTCCAGCGCGGTCACCGCGGCGAGGGAACTGGCCCGTTCCGGCCGGTTTTCGCCATTCTGCCAATAGCTCAGCGCACTGATGCTGACCGGCGTGTCCTGCGCGCGCAATCGGCGGCTGATCTCGCTGAGGCTCAGCCCGCTGCGTTCGATCGCGGTGCGCAGTGCGGCACCGAATTCCGCCGGAGCGAGACTCGTCATGAAGGCGCAGCGTACCGTCCGGAACGCCCGACTTTCGTCGGGTGAACCGGGCCCGTTCAGAGTTATCCAGCGTCCCGGCGACTTTTCGTTGACCCTCCTCCGGCCGTGATTAGGGTCGGAATCGTCGGAAGAATCCCCGAATCGCCGACGACTCGCACGTCCTCCCGCCGATGATCGAAGAGGATGATTTCCCATGCGCTCAAGCACAAGACGATGGCGCCGCCGTACGCTGGCCGTCGCAACCGCCACGCTGGCGGCCGGGGCCTTCCTGGTCGCCGCGCAACCCCAAGCGGGCGGAGCCGCGCCACCCGCCGCGCCCGAAGTGGCCGATCAGGTTCCACAACTGACCGAGGCCGGGGTCACCGCCGGCGCCGCTTCGGTCTCCGGTGCCGGCGCGTCCACCATGGCCACCCGGTCCGTCTGCACACCCGGCGCGCAGTGGCTGCGAGTCCGGTTCACGGAACTTTCGCTGCGCGGCGAGGACTCGGTGACGCTCACCGGCAGCCGCGCGGGCGCGTTCACGCTCACCGCGCGGAACTGGCCTGGCAAGGCGTTCCACACCCGCGCGTTCGAAGGCGACTGTGTGCGAGTCGCGGCGGCGCTGTCCGACCCCGCCAGCCGCTTCGCCATCGACGCCTACCAAGCCGGAGACCGGCCTCTCGCCTCGGCGACCACGACCGTCGCGGCGGTCGGCGACGTCTGCGGGTCTTCGTGCAACCAGACCGCCCCGCTGATCAAGAACATGAACCCGCAGGCGCTCATTCTGGCCGGGGACAACGCGTACAACTCGGGCACGCTGTCCGAATACAAGAACACTTATGACCCCTACTACGGACAGTTCAAATCCATCACCTATCCGACGCCGGGCAACCACGAGTACAACACCTCCGGCGCCTCGGGCTACTTCGACTATTTCGGCACGCGCGCCGGTGAAAGAGGCAAGGGCTACTACAGCTTCGACGTCGGCGATTGGCATTTCGTCGCGCTCAACTCCAACATCACCCGGAGCACCGGCTCCGCGCAGGAGACCTGGCTGAAGAACGATCTGGCGGCGAGCACCAAACCGTGCACGGCCGCGTTCTTCCACCATCCGCGGTTCAGCCGCGGCTCCCACGGGGACGACACGTCGGTGAGGCCGTTCTTCCAGGCGCTCTACAACGCGAAGGCGGACCTGATCGTCGTCGGCCACGACCACAACTACCAGCGGTACGCGCCCTCGCGGCCGGACGGTACCCGCGACGACGTGAACGGCGTCCGCGAGTTGCTGATCGGTACCGGCGGCCGAGGTTACTACAACTTCGACCAGTCGTCCGCCGCCGTGCAGGAAGCGGGCAACACCAACACCTTCGGCGTCGGGAAGCTGACGCTGAGCGCGACGGACTACCGCAGCGACTTCGTGCCGGTATCGGGCCGCACCTTCACCGACACCGCGACCGGCAAATGCAAGAAGGGCGTCTCCTCCCCCGCCTTCTCCGTCGGCACCAGCCCGTCGTCGGTGTCGGTGGAACCGGGCGGGACGGCCTCGGTGACGGTGAACGTCGGCAGCACCGGAGGCTTCAGCTCCGCGACCGTGCTTTCGGTTTCGGGCCTGCCCTCGGGAGTGACCGGCACGATCTCGCCGTCGTCGGTCACCCCGCCCGCCAACGGCAGCGCGACGGCGACGCTGACCTTGACCGCGTCGGATACCGCGACCGGCTCGGCGACCGCCACGGTCACCGGGTCATCGGGCTCCACGACCCAGACCGCGAAGGTCTCGGTGAGCGTCGGTCCGGCAGGCGGTGAGGCGTTCGCGGACGACTTCGAGACCGACAAGGGCTGGCAGCTCAACGCGGCCGGCGCGGACACCGCCACCTCGGGCAAGTGGGAACGGGGCGATCCGGAGCAGACCACGTCGACGTACAGCAACCAGATCAAGCAGCGCGGCGACACGACCAGCGGCGCGAACTGCCTGGTCACCGGGCGGCTGGCCGGATCGGCGTACGGCGCCAACGACCTCGACGGCGGCGGTTCGTCGATGGCCTCGCCGTCGTTCACCGTGCCGGCGGGCGGGAAGCTGACGTTCTCCTACACCTTCGCGCACGGCGACAACGCCACCTCCGCCGACTATCTGCGCATCCGCGTGCTCGACGGCACCACGCCGACGACGGTGTTCGAGAAACTCGGCTCCGCGACCGAAGTCGCGGGCGTGTGGCAGACCGCGACGGCCGACCTGTCGTCCTTCGCCGGGCGCAGTGTGCGCCTGCTGGTCGAGGCGGCCGACGCGAGTACCGCGTCGCTGTGGGAGTCCGCGGTCGACGACGTGCGCGTCACCGCGTAGCCCGGGAAGGCGGACATGTACCTCTCCACGATCCGCTCCGCTGACCCGGCCCGGCCGGGAGGCCGCGCCAAGCACGCGGTGTCGGGCACCGTCATCGGTCTGGGCGTGGTCAGCCTGATCACGGACGTGTCCGCCGAAATGGTCACCGCCGTGCTGCCGCTCTATCTCGTGTACGGGCTCGGCGTCGGTTACCTGCAGCTGGGTGCGATCGACGGGCTCTACACAGGCGCGACGGCGCTCCTGCGGCTTGCGGGCGGCTTCGTCGCCGACCGCCTCGGCCGTCCGAAGGCCGTGGCCCTGGTGGGCTACGGCCTTTCGGCGGCGACCAAACTCGCCTTCCCCGCGGCCGGGTCCTCGCTCGGCGCGATCGGCCTGGTGATCGGGGCCGATCGCGCGGGCAAGGGCATCCGCACCGCGCCGCGGGACGCGATGATCACCCTCGCCTCCCCCGCGGACGGCCTTGGCCGCGCGTTCGGCGTCCATCGGGCGATGGACACGGCGGGCGCGCTGCTCGGGCCGATCGTCGCGTTCGGCCTGCTGACCGTGCTCGTCGGCGACTACCCGGCGGTGTTCGGGGTGAGCTTCTGCCTCGCCGTGATCGCGGTGATCGTGCTGGCCGTGTTCGTCCGTGCCCCCGCCGGGACGGTCGAACGGTCGCGCGTACGGCTGCGAGCGGGTTTCGCCCTGCTGCGGCAGCCAGGGCTCCGCGGCACCTGCCTGGCCGCGGCGCTTCTCGGGGTCTGCACGGTCGGCGACATGTTCCTGTTCGTCGGCGTGCAGCGATCCGCCGGACTGCCACCCGGGGCGCTTCCCTTGCTGCCCTTGGCGACGGCGTTGACCTTCATGACCTTGGCGTCCCCGGTCGGACGGCTCGCGGACCGGCTCGGCCGCTGGAAGGTGTTCCTCGCCGGCCACGTCGTCCTGCTCGCCGCGTACGTCGTCCTGGCCGCTTCGGCGAGCGGATGGCTCGTCGCGGCGGTCGTCCTGGCGGCACACGGCGTGTTCTACGCGTGCACGGACGGCGTCCTGATGGCGCACGCGGCACCGCTGGTACCGGAGCCTTTGCGGGCCACCGGTCTCGCGATCGTCCAAACAGGACAAGCACTGGCCAGGGCGACGGGGGCGGTCCTGTTCGGCGCGCTCGCGGCCGGAACGGCGCTGCGGCCCGCGTTCGCGGTGTTCGCCGTGGTGCTGCTGGTGTCGGTAGTGGCCGGAACGAGGATCAAATGAAGCGGACCTGGGTGGGCGTCGCGGCGGTCGTGCTGATCGTGGTGGCCGGGGCGGTCTTCGTCGGGCTTCGCACCGGCGACGCGGCGGCGGAGCAGCAGCTGGACCTCGCGCGCGGCGGCCTGCTGTACGTGGACGAGTCGGGCCGGGTCCGGCAGGACGACCGTGTCGGCCCCTCCTGTCAGCGGGTGGACGTCGCCGCGGGGACCATGGCGTGCCTGCGCGCGACGGCGCTACCGGACCAGGCCGAGCTGGTCGTCACGAAACCCGGAGCCGAACACCGGCTGATCTCGGAATGGGGACTGCCGTCCCGAGTCCGGGTCTCCCCCTCCGGGCGGCTGGTGGGCTGGACGGTGTTCCGCTCCGGTGACTCCTATCTGGGCGGGGTGGGCACGTTCTCCACCACCGCCGGGATCTTCGACCTGGCGACAGGGAACCACTACGGCTCACTGGAGGACTTCGCGCTCACCGTGGACGGAAAGCCGTACCCGGCCGCGGACCTGAACTACTGGGGTGTGACCTTCGCCAGAGACGATCTGACGTTCTACGCCACCGCCAGGTCCGCGGGTGGCACCTGGCTGGTTCGCGGCGACCTGCGTACCAGGACACTGACTTCCTTGCGGCGCAATGTCGAATGCCCGTCGCTCTCCCCGGACGGCACCCGCGTCGCCTACAAGTTCCGTGACGGCGACCGGTGGCGGCTGCACGTGCTCGGCCTCGCCGACGGCCGCGATGTCCCGCTCGCCGACCCCGCGCATCTGGACGACCAGCCGCAGTGGCTCGACGACCGGACCGTCGCCTACGGCCGGGACAAGGCGATCTACGCGGTACCCGCCGACGGCACCGGAGCGCCCGCGCTCCTCCGCGCCGGTGCTTCCTCCCCCGCGGTGGTGCGGTGATCCCGCGCGACTGCACCCTCACGGGTCTGGCACTCGCCGCGCTGGCGGCCGTCGTCGTGGTGGTCCTGCCCGGGCCCGCTCCCGAGGCCGAGGTTCCCGCCGTCCCCGCGCTCACCGACGTCTGGCCGGACGCCCGGATCACCGCGAACGCCGTCACCGGTGCTCCCTACACCCCGCTGGCGTTCCTCGATTCCGGCATCTCCGCCGGGGTGACGCGGGCGAACGACGTCGTCCGGCTCATGGTGGGAGATCGCGTGCTCCGCGAAGTCCCGCCGTCGGGCTCGCCCCGGTTCGTCCTCGCCGTGTCCCCGGAGGCTCTGGTGTGGCTGGAACTGTCCGACATCACCGGGACGGGGACGCTGTGGCGGGCCGGGCCACACGGTGAGGACCCGGTTCCCGTCACCGCCGACACCGGGCGGGTCGTGCTCCTGGACTCCCAGTACGACCTCGTCGTGCACGACGGCAAGGCCGGCTGGGCGGCCGTGCGGGGCGACGCCACCGAGGTGCGGACGGTGGCGTTGTCCGGCGGTCCGGTGACCCGGGCTCCGCTGCCCGGCCGGTACTCGCTCACCGCATGGCCCTTCGCGACGGCGGCGGCGGTCGAGCAGGCGGGACCGTCGGAACTCGTGGACCTCCGCGACGGCCGCGTCACGAAGGTCGACGGGCAGAGCGTCGAACTGGTCGACTGCACACCGTCCTGGTGCCGGGTCCAGGTACTGCGCCAGAGCGGGACCGCGCGGCTCGACCTCATGAGACCCGACGGGTCCGAGCGAAGACGGGTCGGCGGGAAGGGGATCCGGCCCGCGTTCGGCGACGTCGTCGTGCTCGACCGGTACGCGGTGGTGGTCGACGACGACCGCGGCGTGCTCGCCCTCTACGACACCGCCACCGGCCGGATGGCCGACCTGGCGGCGGAGTTCGGCACGGTCCTGGCGCGAGGGCCGTTCGTCTGGTGGTCGGAGGGCGGGAACGAATCCCTGACCTGGCAGGTACTGGACCTGCGCACGCTCAAGGCATCTGCTTGACTGCTGCCGTGCCGTCCGATCGTGAGACCTCCGTCGAAGCGGAGTTCTCGCGGGTGGTCGGCCGGTTCGCCGGGCCGGCCAGGGGCGCCGGGCTGCTGGTGATCAGTGTTTTCGGGGCACTCGCCACGCCGTCCGGGGCGCTCCCGCTCGCCTTCGGCCTGCTCGCGCTGGCCATGGTCACCGCCGTGGCCGAGCACCTCGTGGGGAAGACGGGCCGGGGCAGGCCGGTGGCGTTCGCGCTGACGCTGGTGCGCGCCGCGGCGATCTGCGGCACCCAGTTCCTGACCGCGCCCGAAGCGGCCGAGCTGAACCAGTGGGCGCTCAACGTCCTCACCATCACCGCGATCACCCTCCAGTGGGAATGGCCGCCGAAGGTCACCGTGCCCGCCATCGCCTGCCTGCTGGCGATCGAAGTGGTGCCTCTCGGCTTCGAGGACGGCCTGTCGGTGGTGGTGCGAGTGCTGATCGAGGCCACCCTCGCCAGGGTCGCCTTCCTCCTGCTGTCGCGGACCACCCGCCGGATCGACGATCTGCGCGAGCGCCAGGCCCGGCTGACCCGGGAGGAATCCCTTGCCGTGCAACGACGGCTGCAGGAACGCGAGTATCTGGCCGTCCTGCACGACACGGCCGCGGCCACCTTTCTCACGGTGGCCCAGCGCGGCGAAACGACGGAGCCGTCCGAGGTCGCCGGATACGCCCGCCGCGATCTCGCGATCCTCACCGGCGAATCCGGGCCCGGCAGCGTCGTCGACCTCGAAACCTCGTTGCGCGGTGTGCTCGCGCAAAGCCCGGTGAAGGTCGAGACGCGCTGGTCTCCGGTCGCGCCGATCCCGGCGTCGGCGGCGCTCGCGCTGGTCCGTGCCGTGCGCGAGGCGCTGGCGAACGTCGAGCGCCACGCCGGTGTCGGCGAGGCCCGCCTCACGGTGGAAGACGGGGTGCGCGTGACCATCCGGGACGAAGGCCGCGGTTTCGACCCGGCGAAGACCCCGGCCCAGCGGCGAGGCGTCCGGGGCTCGCTCGTCGAACGCATGGCCACGGCGGGTGGCCGGGCCGAGGTGACCTCCTCGCCCGGGGCCGGGACCACGGTGGAACTGGTGTGGCCGCATGAATGAGACCGCGGACCGGGTGCTCGGCGGCTGCCGGATCGCGGTACTGCTCGCGACGGCGGCGATCCAGCTCGGGCTCAGCCTGACCCGGCTGGACGACACCCCTGGCCGGGTCGCGTTCGCCGCGCTCGCCGGCGTACTCGTCGTCGCGGCGTGGTGGGTGCTGCGCTGGAAGCCGGTCCCCTTGCCGGTCGCGCTCGCGGGGGCGATCGTGGTCCTCGCCGCCTCAGCGGTCGCCATCTGGACCCTGCCCCCAGACCGGCTCCTCGGTGACGAGGACTGGGCGTCCGGTCTCGCGGGCTGGCATCTGCTGGTGCTGCTGCTGGACCGCCCCGCGGTCGCGATGACCGCGCTCGTCCTCCAGATGACGCTCACCTTCGTCCGGCAGATCGGCGCCGCGCCCACCGATCGTGGCGAGATCGGCAGTGTCGTGATCGCCGGGCTCAGCGTGCTCGCCTTCCAGGCCGCGACGCTGGCGCTGATCAGGGTCGTCAACCGGCGGGCTGGCGAAGCCGCGGAGGCTTCGGCCGAACGCGACCGGCAGGCCCACCGCAAAGCGCTCGCGGAGGAACGCGAGGCTGACCAGCGGAGCCGGTTCGCCGGGCAGCTCGGCGCCACCCTGCCGCTGCTGGCCGGACTGGCCGACCGCACCCTGGACCCGCGTGACGACGCGGTCCGGCGGCGTTGCGCGCTCGCCGCCACGCAACTGCGGCGGCTGTTCGCGGAGAGCGACGACGTGCCCGACCCGCTGCTGCACGAGGTCTCGGCCTGCGTCGATCTCGCCGAGCGGCGGGGCTTGACCGTGACGCTGGCGGTCAGCGGCGAAGCGGCGCCTGTCCCGACCTCGATCCGCCGCGATCTGACCGGTCCGCTGATGACCGCGCTGGCCGCCGCCCGGACGCGGGCCAGGGTCAGCGTCCTGCGCACCGACGACGAAATCCGCGTCGCCGCGATCACGGACGGTGAATCCGGCCCGATGGCGAACGGATCGGGCCCCGTCGACGTCGAATGGCACGCACTGGGAGAACGATCGTGGATGGAGGCGAAATGGCGTTCGCGACCGAACTGACCGCGGTGGTCGTCGACGATCATCCGGCCGTGCGGGCCGGGGTCGTGCACTGGCTGTCCTGCGGTACCCCACCGGTCACCGTGGTGGCCGAGGGCGAAGACGTACGGGCCGCGTGGATCGGCGAGGGCGCGAAGGCCGACGTCGTCATCCTCGACCTGCACCTGAACAGCACCACCCCGGCGATGGGCGATCTGCGGCGGCTCACCGAGGCGGGCCGTCGCGTCGTCGTCTACTCGATGCGGGCCGACGACGAGACGGTCTTGCAGTGTCTCGAACTCGGCGCGCTCAGCTATCTCACCAAGTCCGAAGGCGCGGAACACATCGTCGAAGCCGTGCGCGCGGCGGCGGCCGACCGGACGTACACGCCGCCGTCGCTGGCGGGCGCGATGGCCGGCGACCGCTCGGAGCGGCGTCCCGCCCTCTCCGCGCGCGAGACAGAGGTGCTCATCGAGTGGTTCCAGTCCGAGTCGAAGGATTTCGTCGCGCACCGGCTGGGGATCTCGCCGAACACGGTCAACTCGCATCTCGAGCGGATCCGGGTCAAGTACGCCCAGATCGGCAGGGAGGCCCCGACCAAGGCAGCGCTCGTCGCGCGGGCGATCCAAGACGGGTTGATCGGCGTAAGCGATTTGTGATCGGTCGTGGTGCGAACGGACCACAGGCACCGCCTCCGGTTGCGGCTACGGTGCGTGACGAGCACGCCGGTACAGGTTCGGCGGGAGTCCGAGGAGAACCATGAAGTCCGCCCGTACCGCCTTGATCGCCACCGGCTGCGCCGCCGCGCTGCTGCTTTCCGCCTGCGGCGAGGAGGGCGGGAAGACCGTCAGGGCCGACGGCACCATGGCGCCCGGCAGCGAGCTCAAGGTCGGCGAACGCGCCGTCGTCTCGTTCAGCGACGCGGGCAAGTCGGGCACGATCGCGATCACCGTCAAGTCGGTCGAGATCGGCCCCAAGGAGGATCTCGCCAAGTTCGAGGACAAGGGCGAGGGATCGCTTCCGGTGTACGTCCGGATGGTGATCGAGAACGTCGGCGGCACGGACCTCGCCGACACTTCGGTGTCGGTGCGCGCGGTCGACGCGAACGGCAAGGGCACCAAGGTGATCATGGCCGGCGGCACCGCGGCCTGCAACGGCGAGACGGCGCCGGCGACGTTCACCACGCCGGGCGCGATCTACGAGACCTGCGACACCGAAGGCGTCAAGGACGGGGGCGAGGTCGGCGGCGTGTCGTTCGTCGACGGCGACGGCTACAAGGACGACCCCGTCACCTGGAAGAAGTGAACACCTCCCCATTGAGCCGAACAGCGTAACCGATTCGTGATCATTCGTGGTGCGAATGGCCCACACCGACTTACTCCCTCATCGACTACGGTGCGTGGCGAGAACGCCGGAGCAGGATTTCGGCGGGGAGTCCGAGGAGATCCATGAAGTTCGACCGTATCGCCCTGTCCGCCGCCGGCTGCGCCGCCGCGCTGCTGCTTTCCGCCTGCGGCGGCAAAGAGGAGGGGGGCAGCCCCGCTCCCGCCCCGTCGCCCGCGCCGACGTCGGCCGCGGCGTCCTCGCCCGCGACCAGCGGCACGGTCCCGGTCTCGAACGCGGACGCCACCGCGCCCGGCAGCGAACTCAAGGTCGGCGAGCGCGCCGTCGTCCCGTTCAAGTACGGCAACGACAAGTCCGGCACCATCGCGATCACCGTCAAGGCGATCGAGCTTGGCCCGAAGGAAGACCTCGCCTCCTACGGTGAGAAGGCCAAGGGCATGACGCCGGTGTACATCCGGATGTCGGTGGAGAACGTCGGCGGCACGGACCTCACCTACAGCACGGTGCGCCTGCGCGCGGTCGGGCCGAACAACAAGAGCACCGGCGTGATCATCACCGGCGAGACCCCGAACTGCCAGTCCGAGTCGGCGAAGAAGGACTTCAAGACCGCCGGCGCGACCTACGAGACCTGTGAGCTCCAGGCCATCAGGGACGGCGGAGAGGTCGGCGGCGCGGAGTTCAACGATGGTGACGGGTACAAGGACGACCCGATCGTCTGGAAGAAGTAAGCCCATCAGCGCGTGAAGGCCCCTTTCCCTCGGGGGACGGGGGCCTTCACGCGCAGCCACGCTGCGGGTCCAGGTTCTCCTGCGTACCGTTGTCGTGATGGTCCACGTGCACCGGACGATCACCGTCCGAACCCCCGCCCAGACCGTCGTCGGCTACCTGCGGGACTTCGCGCACGCCGAGTCGTGGGACCCCGGCACCGTGTCCTGCACCCGTATCGACACCGGCCCGATCGCCGTCGGAGCGCAATGGCACAACGTGTCCGAGTTCCGCGGCAAGAAGACCGAGCTGACCTATCGCCTCGAGCGGCTGGAGCCGGACCGGATCGTGTTCGTCGGCAGCAACAAGACCGCGACGTCCACCGACGATCTGACGATCTCCGAGGAAGACGGCGCGACGACCGTCAGCTACCACGCCACCATCGAGTTCCACGGCCTGGCCAAACTCGCGGACCCGTTCCTCAAGCGGGAGTTCGAAAGGATGGGCGACGAGTTGGTGCCGGCGATGAAGGCGACGCTCGAAGCGCTTCCGGCCTCGTGAGTGGCGGTTCGGGTCAGGGCCGAGAGCGTCTTGGATACCTACTGGATCTGGCTGCGGCTGATCATGTGTCCGTGAAGGCCTCCTTGCCTACCCTGAGGGTAGTGAAGGAGGCCTTCACGGACCTTCAGGGTCGCCGCTCTCGTCCCAGGT